>DASYEA010000626.1:0-2427 GCA_036499265.1 Schlesneria sp.
GAACGCTGCGTTGTCGCACTGCAGGTAATGCATCGCCCCCCCCATCCGCGAATAGCTTTTGCAGAAGCGCAGGTAGTACGCTGCGTTCGTTTTCGGCGGCTCGCCTTGAGACCAGTCCCAATTGCCTCCGTCTTGCAGATCGACGACATAAATGGAATGGTCGTGAACGACGGGCCGGCCGCTTTGCAGTCGCAAATTGTTGACGCAACTGGCGGATTTCTCGAAGACCTGCGGCCCCATGATCGCCGAGCCTACCGACAGCACCACGCCGCCATCCAGTCCCTCAACCGCTCCGCCGAATAGCTTGAAGTCCCATTCCGCGCCGCGCCCGATGGCTCCGCCACTGAAAACGGAGTGATTGGAAATGATGTCGTAACCAATGCCGGGGTGTACCGTGACAGGGACGTTGTGTTTGTACGCTTGCGCGATAATGGAGGCTTGCTTCCAGCGATGATCGACGGAAATCGGTCCCTCGGGCCATTCCTGTTGAATCATCGCTCGCAACAAGTCGGCTCGCGCGGCGGTCAGAACATGTTCAGGTTCGGCGGCGACCAAATCTCGAAGCTGCTGCAAAGTTGGCAGCGTCACGCCATCTTCGAGAATCATGCGCCCCATCGAACATCCGTAGCCAAGTCCATCGAGCGCTCCGGCCATGATGGCCCGATGAATGTTGGTCGCGGTTTCGTGCCAAGTCCCGAACGTCCCGTTGCTGACGTTCATTTCGACGCTTTCCGTCGACGCACCGAACCAGGCGTATTCCCAGTCGTGAATCGTACCGGCGCCGTTAGTCGCCAGGTGCGTCAGCCAGTCATTGGCCATCATTCGTTCGAGAATGCGGGCCGCACCGTTCCGCAATAGATGAGCCCCGTAGATCAGCATGACCGTGGCCCCGCGCTGACGAGCCGCACGGATTTTCTCGGCACATTCGCGGATCCGAATAGCATTCTGTTCAGAACAGGTCTTGGCTGCCGATTCGGGATCAATCAAGATCTGATCGACGGTGGTCAGGCTGTGCCGCTGTGACAGCGGCAGAACTTTCAACTTGCTCAGATCGATCGGAGCAGCGGTCTTCTTCGATGTCACGTGATCACTCGCACTCTTGGATGTGGAACAACGTAGGGTGTGTGGAGTCTGCGGAACACACCATGTCGTCGGCAACGATGGGCTGGTGCGTTCCGCAGACTCCACGCACCCTACCCTGTGAAGTATCATCTCGGGAACGGTTGGTTTCGATTGGTCACTGCAGTCTAATAGATGCCTACGCAATCAACACCTGTTCCGACTCGACGTTCGTAGCGAAATCAAGAGATGCCCGGTGCCGAACAATTTCTAAAGCCTTCCGTCATCCGCAACGTCGCGCGGTTGGATTTGCGTGCCCGGTTTATCGTGGAAGGATTTCTGACGGGATTGCACGCCAGTCCCTTTCAGGGATTCAGCGTCGAATTCAGTGAGCATCGTCGTTATTCGCAGGGAGACGACCCGAAAGATATTGACTGGCTGGTGTTCGCCAAGACCGATCGCTTCTACGTCAAGAAGTATCAGGCCGAGACCAACATCTCGGGCTATATCTTGATGGACCTGTCAGAGAGCATGGGTTACACGCATAGCCAGGAACTGACGAAATTCGACTACTGCACCTGCCTGGCAGCGGCTCTCGCGTACCTAATGATTCATCAGCAGGACCCGATTGGGCTGATCACGTTCGATACTCAATTGCGAACCTCCCTGCCAGCCCGCAGCAAACGCAGTCAACTCGGAAATATGCTGGCGCTGCTGTCCAAGGCCAAGCCAACGGGGATGACGGACATCTCGGGCAATCTGCGCCGGATCGCCTCGATGGTGCGTCATCGCAGCTTGATGATGATTTTTTCGGATCTGCTGTGCGATCCGCAACCGGTCATCGACAGCCTGCATTTACTGCGACATGCCGGTCATGACGTGATCGTGTTCCACGTGCTGGACGAAGCCGAGGTCCGCTTCCCATTCGATGGACTGGCGGACTTCGAAGATCCTGAAACTGGCGAGCGACTGGTGATCGATGCGGCCGGCATTCGGGGCGACTATCTGGGGGCTCTCGAGGAACTTCGCCAGCAATATCGCCGGGACTGTTTGAACATGGGAGCCGACTACGTGGCCCTCGACACCAGCATGCCTTTCGACCGAGCGCTGGTCGAATACTTATCCCAGCGAAAAGCTCGTTTTTGAACTGACATTGACCATCGGGTGGCCGGGGTTGGAGCGTCTTCGCGAAACCCCGGTCTTCTGTCATCACCTGTGCGATCTACCAAGACCAGACGTTGGTCAACCTGAACTTCAAGCGAGTTCAGGTCGACGAAACGGGGCTTGTTTGTTTCAGGATTACCATCGGATGCGTGAGTTCTTCCACGGTTGGCGACGAAAGACGGGGCTTATCACGTTGATGATGGC
>DASYEA010000627.1:0-4061 GCA_036499265.1 Schlesneria sp.
CGAAGCACAGCGAGACGACGACGACTCCCTTCTTCGCATAGGCCTTGCTCATTTCGACCGTCTTGGGGAAGGCCTTGCGACAGGGAACGCACCAAGTGGCCCAGCAATCGACCACGACGACGTTGCCCTTGTTCGACGCAATGATTCTGTCATAGCCGGCTTTGTCGACGACTCGAGCCGAGATCGCTTTGACCTGGCCAAGCGCCACGCCAGTGGCACCAGTCAACGCCAGCACGGCGGCTGTCGAAGTGACATTCTGCATCCATTCGCGGCGTGTCTGAGTATGACCTTCCATGATGATCCTCTGTGTTTGAAGTCTAGATCTATGACATTCGCAGTTTACTCGACCACATGTTTGGACGGAATGCCCGGTTCGAAGGGAATAGGGGCCGCGGAACTGGAAATAGCTTCCGAGTGCGATCTGCCTCCATCCGCGTCCCCGCCTTTGTTCCCACCTCATGGGTTCGGATATCCGTGGGTGGATCTGCCTCTGTCAGCCTTAAGGCGTACATCACGCCTGAATTCGTAAGTGTCTACTGATAATACTGTTGCAATCGCTACTTCGGGAAGACTCGTCCCGAACGGCAAAGTTTCGGGCAGAACTTGGTTGACGATTCGGTCAGGCAACTGCTATCAATTAACAATTGCCGATGCGAGATTGGCGGTTCCTTGGACCGTCCTCCCCCGCAGGACCCCGCCGATGACATCCCGCCTGAAAAATTTCTTCATATTCTTGGCCCTGGCTAGCCTGCTCGCTGGCGGTACGCCCACGTTGGCACAGGAACCGCTGCACCAGCGAATCGATCAATTGGTCGAATCCAACTTGATCGGTCCGACCGCCGCGATCGCCAATGATGCCGAATTTGCGCGACGAGTCTTTCTCGATTTGACGGGGGCGATCCCCTCGTCCGCGGAGGCACGAGCATTTCTCGATGACCCCGCGCCGAACAAACGCGAATTGTTAATCGATCGGCTGTTGGCCAGCCCGCGCTATGCGGTTCACATGGCTACGGTATTCGATGTCATGTTTATGGAACGGCGTCCCGACAAGTACGTTCCCGCACCTGAATGGTTGAAGTACCTGCAGGGGTCGGTCGAGCAGAACAAGCCGTACGATCAGTTGGCTCGCGAGATCCTGAGTGCCGACGGGACTGATCCCGCAGTGCGACCGGCGGCGAAGTTCTTTCTGGATCGCGATGCAGAGCCCCATTCATCGGCTCGGGATGTGGGACGGGTCTTCTTCGGAATGGACCTGCAGTGTGCTCAATGCCACGATCATCCGCTGGTCGATCACTACCTTCAATCGGACTATTACGGGCTGTACGCGTTCGTGAATCGGACGAATGTCTTCACCGATGCCGCTCAGAAGAAGTCGTACTTGGCCGAGAAGTCAGATGGTGACGCGAGTTACAAGTCGGTCTTCACGGGTGATGCGGCGGACACTCGGCCTCAGTTGCCGGGTGAAGGTGAAATCGAAGAGCCTCGGCATCGCCAAGGCGAAGACTATGTGACGGCTCCTGCGACGACCGTGAGAGCCATTCCGAAATACAGCCGTCGAGCGAAGCTGGCCGAATTGGCGACGAACGGAACCAATCGACAGTTCAACGTGAACATCGCGAATCGATTGTGGGCGCAAGTGATGGGACGCGGCCTAGTCCATCCTGTCGATTTGCATCATCCGCTCAACGCGCCTGCGCACCCTGCGGTACTCGATCTGATCACGAATGAGTTCGTGGCCCAAAAATATAATGTGAAGTGGTTGCTTCGAGAACTGGTGCTGACGCGAGCTTACCAACGGTCGATTGATCCGGTCGCTGAGATGAGCAGTCAGTTAGCAGCCGCGTCGCAACAAGTTCCGGCGGTCGACGTGGAATACAATCGTTTGAAGGGGGTAGCCGAAACCTCTCGTCAGACAGCGAACACGGTGCGAGATGAAATGAAGGCGGCTCGAGCGGCATTGGAGCCGATCGAAGCGGCTTGGAAAAAAGCGGAAGCCGCAGTGACTGAGGCAAAGAAGCCTGTTGATGCTGCCATCGCGGCGATTGCGAAGGCTCAGGGAGAAGCAGTTGCCAAACAGGCGGTCCTGAACGCGGTCACCGAGGCTTCAACAAAGGTGGGAGAGGCTGCGAAGTTGTTGCCCAACGATAAAGACGTGATGGCCTCTGCAGCCACGTTCACCGCCAAGCAACAACAAGTGACAGGTGAACTGGCCGCGATTCAGAAGGTTGTGACCGATCAGACTGCAACTCAAGCTGCGGCACAGGCGAAGCTGGTCGAAGCTTACGCTCCTGCTGATGCGGCGTATGGGGTGATGGTAGAAGCCCGTAAACCGGTTGACGCCGCGAAAGCAAAGGTGCTAGTCGTTTGGAGCCAGCACAAAGCAGACTCGTTGGCTTCGGCGGTCCAGAAGAAGCGACTGGATAGCCTGCAGGGACATATGGCCTTTGCGACCGTTGTCGCGAGTGCCGGTCCGACTCAGGCCGCGGTGGAGCCTGCGAAAACAGAACTCGCCGCGGCCATTCAGTCTGTGGAACAACAGCAGACTGAAGTGAGCAAGCAGACGGCGGCTGTCGCAGAGATCGAGAAAACCATGACCGAGGCGACCAAATCACTGGAGGACGCCAGGAGCCAGTTTGCGGCGAAACAGGTGATCGCACAATCGGTGAGCGAAGCACTGGCTAAGTCGGAAGTCGCGCTGCAAAAACTACCCGGCGACGCCGAACTGACCGTGATCGTTCAAAAGCTGAAAGAACGACAAGAACCACTGATGAAAGAGGCCGCCACGTTTGAACAGGCGGTCATCGTTCGAGACACGGCTGCGAAAGAGGTCGCGACCCAGATGACTGCGATGAAGCAAACCTTGACGACGACGACCGCTGAAATGGCGGCTCGGCAAATGGTCGTGACGGCGAAAACCAATACGGTGAATCTGGCGCTGGCGACTGCTCAGGCGGTACAGGGTGCGGTTGAATCAGGAAAAGCGTCATTGGTTGATTCGTGGACTGCGGGAGCGGGTGTGCGACCGCTGAAGCATCTGACACCCGAACAACTCGGTTGGGCTGTCATGCAGGCGACCGGCGTCATCGAACCGCAGCGGCCTGGCGTCGATGCCGAAATCGAAAAGACAAATCCGAAAGCGAATGTGGCGAACGATGCCGCGAAAACTCGAAGTCGAGATTTCGAAGTCGAAGCTCTATTGCATGAACGGAATCGCGGCAATCTGAATCAGTTCGTTTCGATGTACGGCCAGTCGGCAGGGCAACCGCAAGACGATTTCTTCGCGACACCCGATCAGGCGTTGTTTGCGGCGAACGGCGGCTCGATCATCGGTTGGGCGTCAGGGGGGCAGTTGGCTCAGCGACTGAATCCGATGGAAGATCCGAAGGGACTGACTGAAGAGCTTTATCTCAGCCTGCTGACTCGTCGGCCAACCGAGGCGGAGATGAGCGAAGCCACGCGTTTGCTCGCGGCACGTCCGACCGAAAAAGGGATCGTGGTGCGCGACATGATTTGGGCGCTGGTGACCTCGGCGGAATTTCGGTTTAACCATTGAACGAGATTTGATCGACGGATGAGGATGTTCGTTGATGCTCGACAACCGATTTTCGGTGGTCGCGTGATTCGATTAGAAACGGAGCAGTTGCCATGCGATGTGACTATGCGTGCGGTTCGAGTGAACACCGGATGGCTCGTCGTCAGTTTCTGGGAACGTTGGCGGCTGGCGGTTCGATGATGGGGCTGTCCGCACTGGCACAGCCCGCCGCGACCGCCGCACTGGCTCAACAGCAGAAGCGGGTGCTCGTTTTCAACATGGCTGGCGGCTTAAGCCAACTGGAGAGCTGGGACCCCAAGCCGGGCACGCCCACCGGCGGGCCATTTCGTGCCATTTCGACTTCGGTGCCAGGGACACAGATTTGCGAACTGCTTCCGGAAACGGCGAAGCAGATGCATCGATTGGCGATCGTCCGCAGCGTGAATACCAAGGAGAACGACCACGGCAAGGGAGCCTACATGATCAAGACCGGCCGCAGGCAGACACCCGCCGCCGACTATCCCATGAT
>DASYEA010000628.1:0-1529 GCA_036499265.1 Schlesneria sp.
CGTAATCCAGGGCTTGAGAAAGCTTTCCGTAGGCAATCTTGCCGCTGCCCACGAACACGAACACCTTGAATTGGGGATTGCAACTGGCATAAATCGCCAGGGATGCACTGGTGTTCCCAGTGGAGGCACAGGCCGCGCTCCCAGCGCCGACCATGTTGGCATGCGTCATCGCAGCCGTCATGCCGTTGTCTTTGAAGCTGCCGGAAGGATTCAGCCCCTCATACTGCAGGTACAAATTGCCGTCAGACATGCCGACATAACGGCCAACGGCCTGCGCCTGCTGCAGAATGGTCTGACCTTCGCCGATGGTGACGATCTTCGATTCCGGGGCGAATGGCAATAATGATCGAAATCGCCAAACGCCGCTGAAGTCCAGCGGCCGGTTTCGATTCGACCACCTGGCTTCAAATTCCTGCATCGACCCCGGGACAGGCAAGCGGTTCCAGTCGTATTCCACATCGAGCAGACTGCCGCAAGCCGGGCAACTCGTGTGCGTTTCCTCAACGGAATAGGTCTTCGCACATTGAGTATTCACGCATTTCTGATAGGCCAGATCACTCCGCACAGCGGATTGAGCTTTCGCGGCTTGCACAACGGAAGAAATTTGGGCACCTCTTGAGGAAACGCAAAACAATGCGAAAAAGTAATCTGGCAAGACCAGATATCAACACAGTCTGATGGATAACCCATCAAGACCCTTGATTTTCATGGTTTTCGAGACGAATGGGAAGGCCAAATCGTGAATGAACCAACTTATCACGCGTGCGGCTCGCATGTTCTGACGGAGACCAAAACGCTCGATGAGAGAATTTGACGCAACTGTCGGACGATTCATGCATTATTCATTCTTGAGCAGGCCCCGTTTTCGCAATCGCCACATTTCGCCAATCTTCGTTAACCGGGACGACGGCCGTCATAGGTCGCAAGTTCGGCACGATCTAACAAACTGAAATCCAATCGAAGTCGATAGATCTTGGTACGGCTGACCTGCTCCGTCAGCGAACTCACTCCCTGCTTCCAGGCAAACTCACCGATGCAGCAGCTGATTACGCAGTGCTCTCGTCCCCGTTCTTGGTGGACTTGTTTCGCCTTGGTTCTGGTTGGACTCGCGGCTCCATGGTCTCAGGCGGTGGCTGATGTTCCCAAATTGCCGCGTGCCAAACCGGAAGAGGTCGGAATGAGCTCCGATCATCTGCGTTACATTGACAAGGCTGTCGAAGACGGACTTAAGATTGGACGAATGCCCGGTTGCGTGGTGATGGTGGGACGTCAGGGCAAAGTCGTGTTCGAGAAAGCGTATGGCAAACGGGCTGTGATGCCCGTCATTGAAGAAATGACGGTTGATACAGTCTTTGACATGGCTTCTATCACCAAACCCATGGCGACGGCCACTTCGATCATGATCCTGATCGAGCGGGGTGAACTGCGGCTCCGTGATAAGGTGAGCTATTACATTCCCGAGTTCTCGAAAAATGGCAAGCAGGACATCACCATTTATCAGTTGCTGACGCACCAGTCAGGATTCATTC
>DASYEA010000629.1:0-2895 GCA_036499265.1 Schlesneria sp.
AAACAAGATCGCAACGCGAATTGTTCTGCGCAGCGAACGCCCGATGGGACGCCTGAGTTCAATTGGCGGCAATTGGCTGGTGCGTCGAGAATATCGCAGCGTGGAAGATGATCTGGCCATGGTACGTGGCGTCACGCTGGAAGACATCCGACAGTTACTGAAAGAGTTTCCTTTGCAGCAGACTACAACAGTCGGGGTCGGGCCGCTCGACAAGTTGCCAGCGTAGTCACGTCCAGCGAATCCGCTTCCTGACCATGGTGCAAGTCCCATCGCGCAAGTACTAGGTTCATTTCGCCTCAATTCGCTGGTCTTGACGAGTCAGTCGAATACGTCTACGAGGTATGCCACTCATACCCCTCGGAGAGTATCTCGATGGCCCTCGCTAAGATGTTGACGGTATTGCTGTTGTTCGTGTCATTCGCCTCGCACGCCACTGCCGCCGAAGAACTCTCAGCGAAGAAATCGGTTGCCGAATGGATCGATGATCTGGCAAGCGGCGATCAGGCTGTCAGGTCTGCGGCCTCGGAAGAGCTGGATCGCTATTACGACTACCTCGTCTACCCACTGCAGTATCAACCCGAGGTCGATGTCTTGGCCACCCGCGATCAACTTGTTTCGCAAGTGAAGTCGAGATCCGCGGTATTGAACGAGATATTGAGAGGCAAACACGAAGAGAGCGTCATCACAGCAGCCCACCTTCTTGCGCTGTTGGGCACTGACGCGGCTCCCGCAGAGCGGATGCTGGTTGAAATTGTTCAGTCGTCAACAAGATCAACAAACCTTCGGTTTGCTGCAGCCCTGGCGTTGCTGCACATCATGCCAATGGACAAACCTGCTCTGCCGTTGTTAGTTGAAGCCTTTCGTAAAGCACCACTCGGAGATTATGACGAAAGAGATAACGACAGTGTGCTAGGTGCTGGGGTCAGCAGCGTCTTTGTGATCCTGTGCCTGATTCAGTCCGGTCGAACAATTGTCGAAACGCCTTCGCTGGCCGAGTTAGCGACCGACAAGTATCCGAAACTCTATCGTGCGATCGCACTCTGCACTCTTTGCGAATTTGGTGAGGATGCCAAAGCCGCCATCCCAACGCTGCGTAAGCTGCTGGCGGACGAGGATCCAGCGTTGCGACAGGGTGCTGCGGGAGCGTTGCTATGCGCGCAAGGCAACTTGGAAGAATTGCCCGAGATTCTCAAGGCTCTGCAACTTAGCGACAAAGAGCGAGCAGAATTTGTACAGACAGTTTCAGCAAAGCTGGACGACTCACGGATCGTTGAAATTTTTCATACGGAACGGGGCTCAGAAAATACGGATGATGACCTATTTCGCCGCGTGCGAGATGACCACTATATCCCAGCTCTTATCTGGGAACTTCGGAACGGGAAGCCATTCCAGCAGCGACAGGCGATACGTCGACTGGCGAAGATGGGATCGGTAGCTCAGCCCGCCATTCCAGAATTGCGTTCGGCGGCTGCAAAAGGCGAGAAAACAACGCAAGAACTGGCAGAGGCCGCCATCGAGACGATCTCTTCGAGCAAGAATGAATTGAAAGTCGGCGACCAAGAATAGTGTCACCGCAAACTACAGATTCTCGCTGGTTACCCTCTTCGGTTTTGGCCGCTTTCTACCGAGTGCTCGCGCGAACAAATCCAGTTGCTGCATGGATTCGCAGAATTCAGCATTTTTCATCTGTCGTCGCAACGATTCTGCGATCACTCGACCGCCGACCACGAGTTCAGTCTCAGTGTCGCGACAGGCTCGACTGAATTTATTGAACTCCTTGATGAAATCAATTGATGGTTGGATATGGGAGACACTGAGCCAGAAGAGTTTGGGCTGTGTCTCTCGAATAGCTCGGATGAGTGATCGGAACGGGAGCGACGTTCCCAATGATGTCGCATTCCAACCGGCCTCTCTCAGCACCAGTTCGGCCATCGTCGAGGGCAAGGCATAGACATCGCCTTCGATTGTTCCACCAATCGCCAGCTTTGATTTTGATGGAAGCTTTTGTCGGCGTCGCAGATCGAACAAGATTCTCAATGCGATCTCGCAACCCCGTCGCTCTTGATACATGTCAGCTTCGTTGCAGGCCCACCGATGGCCGATGTCTCGAAACGCTCCCGCGATCACTTCGTCGCAGATGACGCACAGTGAATGCTTGGCCAAGTAGAGATCAAAAACAACCTGTCGAGCGACCTCTTCGTTGCCATTGAGTAATGCTTCGACCAATAACGGGCGACCACGTGAGAGCCCGAGTTCCGCTCTCTCCGTCGTGGGGGGAAGCTCAAGGATTTCGGGCGAAACCAACTCCTGATCGCGATCGCGAATAAATCGCAGGACATCGCTGACCTGCATCTTGCGATGCCCACCGACTGTCTTGACCGTTTTGATCAGACCCTGATCGCACCAGCGCTTCAACGAAGATTCGCTAACGCCGATTGCTCGTGCCACCTGCTTCGGTGAAACCAGGTCCGATAAGTTCTCCATAAGCCGAATGCCCTGCGATGCTGATCAAGCGGTCGCAAAAATATAGTCCGTCTGATTGCCTGGAACAATCATCTGTAATCCAGTTCACAGAACGAGATTTACGGCGACGATACGCTTCGGACACCTCGCGCCATACATCGCCACTCTTGAACCAATCGTGCGTCACGAATACCATGATGAACGATTTGAACGTTTTTTGGAAGAGGCAAGCGAGATGAAAGTGGCGATCATCGGATCGGGAATCTCAGGCCTGACTGCGGCTTATCAGCTGCATCGCGCCAATGAGATCACCGTTTTCGAAGCCGCGAGTTACGTCGGTGGTCACACGAATACTGTGGATATTGAAGTCGATAACGAGCGGCACGCGATCGATACTGGTTTTATCGTCTTCAACGACTGGACCTATCCCAA
>DASYEA010000630.1:0-4297 GCA_036499265.1 Schlesneria sp.
TCGAGCGATCGTCGACCCAGCAATTCAACAGCGTCGATCGGCAGACCGCGAGTAACGCCCAGATAGGGCTTTAGCCAGTAGGTCAGCGTGCCCAATGCGCCGACGATCACTGACAATGAGACGATCGTCGTCCAGAGTCCACTCGTCGTAGACGTACTTTTTCGTTGCGGCGTCGCACTTGAATCGCGGCCGCCATTTCGCGGAGGAAGCTTTATGGATGCGGCGTTGTGTCGAGATCCTTCGTTAAGTTCATCGTCGGCCCGGGCGATTGCGGACAGCGATACCGTCAGCACGAACAACACCACCAAACTCAATGGTGATTGCATGTTATGGCTTCGCAACATCCTTGTCGCATCCAGCTTCATCCGCGATAACTCGCCCGTTTCCGAAGACATCCTGGTCGGCAGAATTTGCCGAAACTAGGGGTCGATGAGATACCTGGCGCGGCGAAAACGGGCAAGATCAGATTTGGCAACCGATTTCCCCGGGATCAAATGCCAAGGGCTCTCCAAGGCAAGTGGCGGAGACGACCACTTCCTCGGAGAGCCCTGGTAACACCAACCACTCACGACGGACGTTCGATTATTTTGCGGTTCGAGATTCGATTATCGGCTAAAAAACATTTGACGCAGGGCGGCATTCTTACGCCGTTCCATTTCCATCAGTCTTGCGAATGGACCATCGGACTGCGTGTTCTGCACTGCGTAGCCGTTGTTAGGTTGAGCTGTGCTCGTGCGGAT
Organism: Schlesneria sp.; assembly: GCA_036499265.1. Taxonomy (GTDB): domain Bacteria; phylum Planctomycetota; class Planctomycetia; order Planctomycetales; family Planctomycetaceae; genus Schlesneria. The sequence continues at coordinate 741 of DASYEA010000630.1, forward strand.
TCGGCGATTCGATGCTTCGCTGTTTGTACACACCAGTGTCATAACGGCCAATGCGGCCAATGCGATAAGCTTTTGCATGCTGCTCCTTCATGGTCAGGAATCAGGTGATTCAATATGTCCAGGAATTACGGGCGGATCAGTCGACCAACACGGTTGTTGACGTCACTTTCAACAGTGCTGGCAGTACGCGAATCCACGACGTGTCGACAACGTTGTGAACCCGGACTAGCCCATGACTGATTCTTCCGGCTTCGTTCGGCAAAAACTGCCGAAGCCCCTCTACACTAGTTTTCGACCAGTATCGCAGAGTGGATTCAATCGATGGGGCCACCTTTTGTTGGATCTCCCAAGGTGTCTCCACCTGTGTGGACTGACCTCAAAGCGATGGATTTGGCTGCGAAGCAACATAGGTAAAGCATTCAGCTTGGGCGAACCGTCACGGCAAAAGTCGTCAATCCCGGCCTCGAAACTCGTTGGAATCGATGCAATCGATTCCTTCGAACCAGCGGATCGCATTCGCCGATAGGTCCAAGGGCAAATTGTCCCTCTTGTATGGGCTATGTTTGCATGGCGCGATCCCTGCGCTATCACTTGAACCGGCCGGAGCCACCGATGAGTGTCACTGTTGCAGAACCTGTTACTTTACCTAAACCACAAGATGGTGGATTTGCCGATCTGTTCGACCAGTATGTGGGCGACATGGATCTGCCTTCAACGGAGTGGTTTACCAGACTCAAATTGGAACGACCGCGAAGAAATACGAAGTGTCTGGGAGAGACAACGCGATTGCTGAAGCGAGCCACGGATGTCCTAGTCGCCTCAGTCCTACTAGTCACACTCGCTCCTGTCATGTTGCTGGTGGCCATTGCCGTTCGCCTGACATCGCGCGGACCGGTCGTCTTCAAGCAAACTCGCGTCGGATTGAATCTGCGTTCCAAGAAGACCGATCGACGTAGCAACATGGCAAATGCAGGGGCACCAAACGGTGTGGACCGCCGCGATCCCGATCGTGACCGCCGTCGAGATCAAGGGTATGGTAAGCCATTTACGCTCTATAAGTTCCGGACAATGAAAGTCGATGCGGAAAAGCACGGCGCTCAGTTCGCTGTGAAAGGCGATCCGCGGGTCACATGCATCGGTCGTTTCCTGCGAAAGACGCGACTGGATGAACTGCCCCAGTTATGGAACGTCTTAAGGGGCGAAATGTCGTTGGTGGGACCGCGACCGGAACGTCCCGAATTCATCGTGACGCTCTCCTCAGAGATTCCCAACTACATTAACCGATTGGGGTTGAAGCCAGGGCTGACAGGGCTCGCGCAAATCATCAATGGCTACGACAACAACATCGAGAGCTTCAAACGCAAGGTGAATTTGGACCTGATGTATCTCCAGAATTGCTGTTTCTGGAATGATTGCAAGATCCTGTTTCGCACGATTCGCGTGGTCTTAACAGGTAGCGGCGCGCTTTAGAGGCGAGTCGAAGCTAAAAAAAACATCGGGCTGGCAATCGCCAGCCCGATGTTTTTTGCTTAGCGGCAGACCAGCCAAGGCAATGGCTCGCCCGCACGTGGCAGTTTCACAAGTTCGACGCCTGTGACCGCAGGATTCTTCGCGACTTCGGCCAGCGTCGCCGCATCGGGTTCGTTATCGAGGTTCAGCACGGCGATCGCATCGCCACCTTGCTCGTTGCGTTCTCGTCCCAACGCCATGTGGGCGATGTTGACGTTGCGTTGGCCGCAGACGGTGCCGATGTAACCGATGACTCCGGGACGATCGATGTGCCGATAGAGCAGCAGCAGGCCATCGAGATAAGCATCGAGATGGAACTGGTCGAGCCGCACCAGTCTCAAGAATTGCTTGCCGAAAATCGTCCCGGCAGCGGTGATTTCGCCGTTGTCTGTCACGATCGTGGCTGAGACCAATGTCGAGAAATCGCCGGTTTCGTTCGACAATTCTTCCTTGATCTCGATGCCTCGTTCTTTGGCGAGCAAGTCGGCATTGACGATATTCACATCTTCGGCCATCGCGTTCATCAACAGTCCGGACGCAAAAGCGCTGGCGATCAACTGTGTTTTCATCGAAGCGGCTTCGCCCCGGAAGTTCAACGTCGCCTTACGAACCCCACCACCCTTGTTGAGCTGAGCGAGCAGCAAGCCAAGTCGTCGGCCAAGGTCCAGATACGGCTGAATGACTGCCATCTCGGCTGCTGAGACGGGTACCATGTTCATCGCGTGACGAACTTCGTTTCGCAGCAGGAAGCCAGTAATGATTTCGACGGCTTCGATCGAGACCATTTCCTGAGCTTCTTCGGTGGAAGCACCCAAGTGCGGCGTCGACAAGATCTGCGGAATCTGAGCCAAAGTCCAGTCTTTCGGTGGCTCGTCAACGAAGACATCCAGCGCCGCACCGGCAACATGCCCAGACTGGATTGCTGCCTGCAACGCCGCTTCGTCGATCAAACCGCCGCGAGCTCCGTTGATCAGCCGGACACCCTTTTTCATCTTCGCAATTCGTTCGGCGTTGATCAGTCCGCGAGTTTCTGCAGTCATCGGAGTATGGAGCGTCAGAAAATCGCACTTTCCAACTAGATCATCAATATCGCGATAAAGTTCGATTCCTTCGTTACGGGCTCGTTCTTCGGACAGGAACGGATCGTAACCCAGTACCTTCATCTCAAATGCGAGGCAGCGACGAGCGACTGTCAGTCCAATTCGGCCAAGACCGATGACGGCGATGGACTTTCCGGCCAGTTGAGTTCCCGTGAAGCTCTTCTTGTCCCATTTTCCGGCCTTCATCGACGCTGCGGCCGGTGCGATGTTGCGAGCCATAGACAGCAGCAACGCCATTGCATGCTCGGCGGTCGAAGTTGTATTTCCTGCCGGGGTATTCATCACGACGATCCCCTCGCGCGTCGCCGCGGGAAGATCGATATTGTCTACGCCGACACCTGCTCGCACGATCACCTTCAGGCGAGGCTGATCTTTCAGCACCGCCGGGGTTAGCGTTGTGGCACTACGGATGATGATTCCATCCGCCTCTTTCAGGTATTCGCGAACCTGTTCCGGGGTGTGCTTTCCGCTTCGGACATCCACCTCAATGCCAGGGATGTCTTGCAACATAGCCAGTGCGGATTTGGACAAATCATCAGTAATAAGGACTCGGTACATAATAAATCGACTGATTGATGCCTGGAGGTAATGAAACAGACAGCAGCGCCGCTGCCGCGACCCCGAAATGCCAGCAATTGGCGAGTCGTCTTTGGCCATGAGCATACGCGGCAGAGCAGGAAGGGCCAAGTGTGACGCGGGATTCCGAATACCGGTGCATCAATGTTGGCCGTTTCGTAATTCAGGAACGGGACTGCAGTGGATTATGGGAAATAGCGATCTTCCAAAATGGTTTCCGCGCAGGATTCGGCGTGCCAGCAACTTCTGCTAGAATCCGTTGGCGGAAAAACGACAACCGAGAATGGAGTTCTGATTCGAATGAAGATCATCCTGGCGAATCCACGGGGATTCTGTGCTGGCGTCAATATGGCGATTGAATGCCTGGATAAA
>DASYEA010000631.1:0-4052 GCA_036499265.1 Schlesneria sp.
CACCGTTTGCAGTACGCAAACATGCGTCTCCATCCCCGCGACCACGATCTGGAAACGATCGTCGATCGCCTCGGCCGCGGTGGGCCAGTTCAAACATTCCACGCAACTGAACCGCTTCTTCGCCGGGCGATCCGCGGCAAACTCCTGCAGCGCCGCCGCCGTGGGGCCAAGCCCTGACGGGTACTGCTCGGTGATCGCTGTCGGTACGCCCAACAGCCTGGCTCCTTCGCCAAGGAATCGACATCCCGCGATCAAACGTTCGCGAGTTCCCTCGGGCAGTGTCGCCACAAGCTTTTCTTGAACGTCCACAATCAACAAGCGACTGGAAGCACGATGCAGCAGTTCCGGGCTGCGCAGAGAATCGGTCGACATCAAAACGTCCTGCAGTGACAAGTAGGTAGGTCTCTTATCACAAGTAACGTTCGAGCGGCGGTTTGTCGACCAATGCCCGGGCACTGACCTGCCTATTTGGACGTCGATTACGACCGCTTCCGTGGCTTCCAGAGGATTAGGTAGGCGGAGAGAAGGGTTAGGGGTAAGACCAGAATCCAATAGTGGAATGTCAGAGCCAGGCGGCCGTTTTCCCAAATTGGTAGGCTCGCCAATTGTTCGAAGAATCGCGTTTCCTGCTGCCGGAAATGTTCTCTGTCGTTTACGCTCGTCGTCCATCTCCAGTCAAACCACTCCGGCCCGGTGAGCGACGATGAGAAAATGCGACCATCCCATGAACATAAGGTGAAGCGTCGTCCGGCGATGGCAAATATGATTCGATCATCGATCACGGTGCTTCGGCACCATATTCCGACGACTGACAACGCCATCACCAGTGCAACGCAGCCCCCCTTTCGTCGCCAACCGCGGAAGAACGCCTGCATGATGTAATGGTTTCGGCTTGTTGATGGAAACCGCTCACATCACCATACTCCACTGCCCAAATCGACGGCTAGTTTAGCTCCCGGCACCGTCATGCCCTGACGATCTCCCGCTGCTCTTTTCTTAGACAAGAATCACCCAATGTCACGAGGAGCACACATAACAAGCGATCAAGGCGAGTCACGTAATTCGGCCGCTGACTTGTTCTGGCAATTGTGCTACTTGGTAACGCGTTAATGGCATACGTCTTGTTTTCAGATCTGCATGACATGGGTAGATTCGCGCGGTCCATTTGACCGCGCCTGTCAGTCATCTTTCATCCGCTGTACCAAAAAGTCCCAGATGTCGGCGTATTTTTCTGACGGATGGTCTGGATACTTGACGTAACAGGGGACACCTTGCTGTTGTGCGAGGGCCTGGAATCCCAGCCCCCATTGTGGCGCATGGACTTTATAGTCCATCACTTCGACTGTCTCCGGCCGAGTCCGCCCCCAGTTGTTTTCAAAATAGATCGGTGCCGAGTCCTTGTTCAGCAGATGGTCCGGCGACCACTGTTTGATCCACGGCAGAAACTCGTCGCGTCGCTTCAACGATTCTGGGAAACTGCAGCCGAAGGCGGGAGCGCCCCATTGAACGTCGGGCACCCATTGCTGCATGCGCTGCGGATCAATACTGGGCTGGCTGCGATAAGCTGCGACTCCCCGGACTTGGCTGGAAACTCGATCGACGGGATCGCCCGCGTTGATATCTGCTTTCTCGCCGGCGCAGCCCACGTACAGAGCGGGAAGGGCTCCCTGCGATCCGCCACCGACGACGATCCGATCAGGATCGATGTTCCATTCTTTGGCGTGGAGTCGAACAAACTGGACTGCCCGACGGCCATCGAGCAAACAGACGGAAACCGGCGGTTGGATGTTAGTGTCGATCGCGTCCTGCATGACTCGCGTCTGCACGCCAATTACAGCACAGCCAGACTTGAAGAACCTGCCCACGTCGGGCACGTGCTTCGCCGGTTTCCACAGACCGCCGTACCAGATCAACACGGGACACGGACCGGTCCCTTCGGTGGGGACATAAACGTCCATGATCTGATGCGGATGCGGACCATAGGAAAGATCCGCTTTGACGGGCGCCGGCTTCTCCGCCGCAGAGCAAGAGTCAGCTCCACGGCTCAGGGACACGAGAGCAAATAGAAACAGAGCCAGCGATCGCATTTGATAACTCATGAGCATTCGTCTTCCCGTCAAGCCGGTAAATTTCTTCTCAACATGGAGATTCTCACTGACTACAATCTGTTTTTTCCGAGAACAGAAGTTTATCAGTACCCAACTGAGAAGACATTCAAGACGCAGTTGATAGAATCCGCCCACTTCCTCCAGACTGTCAGATGGGCCAGACAATAATGACGGGTAACGACCAAACCGTGGAGTTGCAGCGCGCTGCCGCAACGTTACAGGCGGGGGGGCTCGTCGCCATACCAACCGAGACGGTGTACGGACTTGCAGCCAATGCGCTCCAAGCCCAGGCCGTCGCCAAGATTTTTGCCGCCAAAGAGCGACCTTTTTTTGATCCGCTGATCGTCCACCTGGCCGAAGAAAGCTGGTGGCCCCGAGTTGTCAGCGACTTCCCACCGGTTGCTCGCAAACTGGCTGCAAAGTTCTGGCCAGGTCCCTTAACGATGATCCTGCCCAAGGCGATTACGGTGCCTCCGTTGGTCACATCGGGATTGATGACAGTCGGTGTTCGCGTCCCTGATCATCCATTGACTCAAAAGCTGTTACGTCTGGCCGATCTTCCCGTCGCGGCCCCCAGCGCCAATCCCTTCGGCCGGCTCAGCCCGACCACAGCCGATCATGTGCGGGACCAACTCGGGAACCGAGTCGAAATGATTCTCGATGGCGGGCCATGCAAAGTCGGCGTCGAATCGACCATCGTGCAGATCCAAGGGGATGTCATCACACTGCTACGACCGGGGGGCGTCCCATTGGAGGAGATCGAAGCCTTGATTGGCCGAGTCCAGCAGCCTGCCAAGGGATCACAGCAGAACCCGTTGGCACCGGGGATGCTCGACAGCCACTATGCCCCCCGAACACCGCTGAAGATTGTGGATCGAATCCCCCTGACGCCCCCCTCGCGACGAACTGGCATTCTTACGCTGTCGACGACTGAAGAGTATGCCAGCTTTGCGATGATCGAAGAACTTTCGCAACGCGGTGATCTGATCGAAGCGGCTGCGAACTTCTTTCAAGCACTCCATCGACTTGATCAGGCGCAACTTGATCTGATCTTGGTGACGCCATTTCCTGATGAAGGACTTGGCCGCGCACTTAATGATCGCCTACGCCGGGCCGCGCATTCCTGAGTCGCTGGCCGTCAATCGCTGCATCAGCTCTTAGACAATGGTTCCAGTTGCCAGCCGACTTCCGGGACTTCGACCGGGCGAAATCTCTTCGTCCCTTCTTTGACGATCAACGTCCCTTGCTTCGCTCGTTCCTCAATCTCATCCTTTTGCTTCAGATTCTTGGAATCCGGCAGATCGTCCCAAAGGGTCTTTTCGATGGTGAGTTCGTTGGGTTGAGACATCATCAGGTTCTCACAGGTATTTGGAAACAGGCTCGCTCGCTGTTTCACCATGCAAATCCGGCACCAATTCTGTCTTGGACCGGATGACTCGAACGATTGTGGTTCGGTTATCGTTCGTCGCCTGGGTCGAGTTTCGCTTCTGACCACGAAAATAGACCGATGTGAGCGGTCGTCGCGCACCAGTGCGACTCACCAGAGTTATTCGGATTGAGCCTCGGCATTCGCGTTCGCAGGGGCGGTGGACCTCGCGATGCGTTTCAGGATGGGAACGCCATACTTTCCAAGGCACCAGACAACGATGCCGATGATAGCCGCTTCGATTGGGCCGAAGCCAGACATCATCGACGCGCGGCTCGCCCTCCCAGAAAACGCCATCTGCTGGATGACGATTTGGCGAGGCATCATCGCACACGTCAGTCCACCGATGTCAGATCGTAAACCTGAAAACTCTCGTTGTGATAGACCGGTTGCAGTTCCAGTGGCCCGAGTCGGTCAGTCAGAATGTGCGTGATCTTTGTTTGCCGACGCAGGTCGCGCAGTTCGTCGGCCGAGTAGAACTCATCCGCGTAGTGATCCTCGAACCAGCGTTTGAGGAA
>DASYEA010000632.1:0-5027 GCA_036499265.1 Schlesneria sp.
CAACGGCTGCGAGCGTGCGGCGGACAGCGGATCGACGGGGGCTGATTCAGTCATGGCGCGAATCCTAGCGCCAGGCCAAGCAGAGCGAAAGTCGTTTTCAAAGGGATTCTGCAAAAACTGACAACCTCTCCGCGAGAAGAAAGCCAACCGTGAACCCGCGCGCCCCACCACATCGGAGCAAGATGGCGATCACGGTGCCGCGGCTTACCAACATCTCCGTCTTGGGTGCCACGGTTTTGGAGTCTTCGACAAGGCCGTCTCTTCTCCACATCCAGTGTCATATCTCCAGTTACTCAGACAGGCCCGGAAAATCACCTTCGACCCCCTCTGAACCAGCACCCATCTGATCGTGCTTCGACACCAACTCTCAGCGTTCGGTTCACTTCGGCGCGAAACCTTCACCCGTCTTTACACTTCCCTTACACCACAGACCTCTCTTTTTACCCCTATTTTACGTGGACTCGTCTACGATTCCGACGACCTGATTACTGTTCGATCTAAGGAGTCAGTCGTGGATCTTGTGGTGTTAGCTGCTGTGGTCGGTTTCGGCCTGCTCAGCCTGGTGCTGATTGCCTGTTGCCGCTTACTGGAAGGGCGTTGAGATGGACGTCATGGACATTCTTTCGATCGTACTGGCCATCGGCCTGCTGTTGTATCTGCTGTTTGCGATGTTGTGCCCGGAGCGATTCTCATGAATATTTATGCTGCGATCGAAATCGCCGTCTTCTTTGTGATCCTGCTCGCGCTGGTCAAGCCGCTGGGTCTCTACATGGCCCGCGTCTACCGCGGCACACCCTGCGGACTGAATCAGGTGCTGCTCCCTGTCGAACGCCTGATCTACCGACTGAGCGGCGTTCGCCCCGACAGCGAGATGACCTGGCAACGTTATGCCGTCGCCATGCTCCTCTTCAACCTGTTCGGCCTGTTCGCCGTGTATGGGATTCAACGTGCGCAAGGCCTGCTGCCACTGAATCCACAACATCTCGGCCCCGTCTCGCCGGACCTGGCGTTGAACACCGCGGTCAGCTTTGCTTCCAACACGAACTGGCAAGCCTATAGCGGAGAATCGACGCTCAGCTACCTGTCGCAGATGCTGGGTCTGACCGTACAGAACTTCCTGTCCGCCGCCACCGGGATGGCCGTCCTGGTCACCTTCATTCGAGGCCTGACCAGGCAGAAAGTCGCCGAGATCGGCAACTTCTGGGTCGATGTGACACGCAGCACGTTGTACATCCTCCTGCCATTATCATTCGTGCTGGCGATTGCGTTGGTATCGCAGGGTGTCGTCCAATCTTTCGGCCCGGCCGTCGACGTGACAACGGTCACCGCCACGACAGATGCCGAAGGAAAGCCGGTTCAGACTCAGCAGATTCCGCAGGGACCGGCCGCGTCTCAAATCGCGATCAAGCAACTGGGAACAAACGGGGGCGGCTTCTTCGGTGTGAATTCAGCTCACCCGCTGGAAAACCCCACGCCGCTCAGTAACTTCCTGCAGGTGTTGGCAATCGTGCTGATTCCCGCCTCCCTCTGCTACACCTTCGGCGATCTGGTCGGTGACACTCGCCAAGGCTGGACGCTATTGGCCAGCATGCTGGTGGTCTTCGTACCGTTGCTCGCGTTGGGCCTGTGGGCCGAATCCGTCGGCAACCCGCGGTTAGCGGATTTGGGTGTGGATACCAATGCTTCCCTGCAGCAAAGCGGCGGTAACCTGGAAGGAAAAGAAGTTCGCTTCGGAGTCGGAGCTTCCGTCCTCTGGTCTGCGGCAACGACAGCCGCTTCAAACGGCAGTGTGAACGCCATGCACGACTCCTTCACGCCGTTAGGTGGCCTGGTTCCAATGTTATTGATGCAACTTGGCGAAGTGATCTTCGGGGGCGTCGGCAGCGGCCTGTACGGCTTGCTGATCTTCGCGATCGTCGCTGTCTTTATCGCCGGACTGATGGTCGGACGGACTCCGGAGTATCTCGGCAAGAAGATCGAAGCGTTTGAAATGAAGATGGCGGCCCTCGTCATCCTGATTCCGCCCACCATTGTGTTAGCGGGAACTGCGTTCGCTGTTTCCTTTGATGCAGGACGAGCGGCCGTCACAAATCCAGGCCCGCACGGCTTCAGTCAGATCCTGTATGCCCTGACTTCCGCTGGCAACAACAACGGCAGTGCGTTTGCCGGACTGGGGGCCAACAACGTCTTTTACAACTCGCTGCTGGCGATTGCGATGTTTGGCTCTCGCTTCTGGTTGATCATCCCCGTGCTGGCAATCGCAGGATCGCTGACACGCAAAAAACAAGTTCCGATTTCGGCGGGCACGCTGCCCACGCACACCCCCCTGTTCGTGGTCCTGCTCGCCGGAATCGTGGTTCTCGTGGGAGCCTTAACGTTCGTCCCCGCCCTGGCCCTGGGCCCGATCGCCGAACACATGCAATTACTAAGCAACAGTGCGCCATGACGTTTATTTCCTGAGGCCCAACGGGCCGGCAGTTCACTTAGCCCGGCCCCTGAGGGCCGGGTAATAAGCCCCCGGGAAACGATTCTTGAGGCCTGTAGGGCCGGCCCGTTCCATGCATAGGACATGCCCCTATTCACACAAAATCCGCTCGGGTGCCACTGGCGATGGCTTTGCGTCGCCAGTGTCTTACCGAAGTCCCAAAGAACCAACAACGCCTGAAAACTCAGATCGTCACACAGCTTCGTTTAACCGCGTGGGCATCGCCCCGCGCGTCTTAGAACATTTAGCCCTGTGATCGACCGGCGATAAGCGTTTCCTATTTGACTCTCCCTCACGCGCGGGGCGATGCCCACGCGGTTAAACGACCCAACACCTATTTCAAAAGACAAGAGTATCGATCATGTCCACTCGAACGGCCCGACCGCTGTTTGATCCACCAATTGTAAAACGTGCCGTCTTGGATTCGCTGCGAAAGCTGAATCCGCGACATCAGCTTCGCAACCCGGTGATGTTGACCGTCTTCCTGGGCAGCATGCTGACCATGCTGCTGTTCCTGCAAGCTCTTGGTCGCAGCGGAGGCGAATCGCCCTGGTTCATCCTGGCCATCTCGGCCTGGCTGTGGTTCACGGTGCTGTTTGCCAACTTCGCCGAAGCGATGGCCGAAGGCCGCGGCAAGGCTCAAGCGGACGCCCTGCGCAAATCGCGACAAGACGTCATCGCACGACGACTCGGCAACAACAAGATTTATGAAATGGTCTCCTCCAAAGACCTGAGTCTCGGCGAATTCGTCGTCGTCAACGCGGGTGAACTGATCCCGGTGGATGGCGACGTGATCGAAGGAGTGGCCACGGTCGACGAGAGTGCCATCACAGGCGAAAGCGCCCCCGTCATTCGCGAGAGCGGCGGCGATCGCAGTGCTGTGACAGGTGGAACCAAAGTCCTCTCCGACTACTTGATCATTAGGTGTACGGCGAAGCCTGGCGAAAGCTTCCTGGATCGCATGATCAGTATGGTCGAAGGGGCCAAGCGCCAGAAGACACCCAACGAAATTGCCTTGGACATCCTGCTGGCAGCGATGACGATCGTATTTCTGCTCGCCTGTGCGACGCTGGTTTCGTTCTCGCACTATAGCGTGATCGCGGCAGGTCGCGGATCTCCCATTACGCTGACGGTTGTTGTCGCACTGCTCGTCTGCCTGATCCCCACCACGATCGGGGGACTGTTGTCGGCAATCGGGATCGCGGGAATGGACCGCATGATTCAAGCCAACGTCATCGCCACCTCAGGCCGAGCGGTGGAAGCCGCAGGCGACGTGGATGTCCTGCTGCTCGACAAGACCGGCACAATCACGCTCGGGAATCGTCAGGCGGTCGAGTTCACCCCCGCAACGGGCGTGACGATCGAGCGATTGGCTGATGCCGCCCAGTTGTCGTCCCTGGCTGATGAAACGCCCGAAGGTCGCAGTATTGTCGTGCTGGCCAAGCAGAAGTACGGACTGCGCGGGCGAGAGGTCGAAGGTCTCGGCGGGCACTTCATCTCGTTCTCGGCCAGGACACGCATGAGCGGCGTCGATCTGGAAGGTCGCAAGATTCGCAAAGGGGCCGTCGATGCGATGGAAAACTATGTCAAGGAATCGGGTCACGAGTTTCCTCAGTCGTTGCGTGAGCAAGTCGACCAGATTTCCAAAGCGGGCGGCACGCCGCTGGTGGTGGCCGACAACGGTCAGGCCCTGGGCGTGATCTACTTGAAGGACATCGTTAAAGGAGGGATCCGCGAACGGTTTGCCGAATTGCGACGGATGGGGATCAAGACGGTCATGATCACCGGCGACAATCCATTGACCGCCGCATCCATTGCTGCCGAAGCCGGAGTGGATGATTTCCTCGCTGAAGCGACTCCCGAAGCCAAGCTGAACATGATCCGCGAATACCAGGCCGGTGGCCGACTGGTGGCGATGACCGGCGACGGCACCAACGATTCACCGGCTCTGGCTCAGGCCGATGTGGCCGTCGCGATGAACAGCGGGACACAGGCCGCTAAAGAAGCGGGGAACATGGTCGATCTCGATTCCAATCCGACCAAGCTGATTGAAATTGTCGAGATTGGCAAGCAACTGCTGATGACCCGGGGTGCGCTGACGACGTTCAGCATCGCGAATGACGTCTCCAAGTACTTCGCAATCATCCCCGTCGCGTTCGCATCGACGTATCCTGAACTGGGACGTTTGAATCTGATGGGGCTCTCGTCGGGCATCCTATCGGCCGTGATCTTCAACGCGTTGATCATCGTCGTACTAATTCCCCTCGCCTTGCGAGGTGTGAAATACCGTGCGGTCGGGGCGGCAACCTTGTTAAGAAACAACCTCGTCATTTACGGACTCGGCGGGCTGCTGGTTCCGTTTGTTGGCATCAAAGTGATCGATCTTATTCTTGTTGGCCTGCATCTGGCCTAAGGCAAATATCATGGAACCTATTCAATCAACAAGCCGTGGCTCGGCGGGCAATCCCGTTGCCAATCTCGATGGATCTCGCGAATCTGCCGGCGGCACGACTATTCTGACAGAGCTGAAGCAGACATTGAT
>DASYEA010000633.1:0-2066 GCA_036499265.1 Schlesneria sp.
ATTCGGTGACATCCACAAACCGCCCGCCGTCGTTGCGATAGAGATGATTCTGCCCAACGGCCGTCAGATACAGATCCACGTCCCCGTCGTTGTCATAATCACCAACAGCGACTCCCTGGCCGTAAAATGTGACATCCAGTCCCGCGTCTTTGGTGGCATCCGTGAACTTGCAGTCCCCGTCGTTGCGGTAGAGCCCCATTGTCGGAGGATGCTCGACAGCCCGCTCGTCCCAAGGCCAGCGACACGAGTTCACACAGAGGATGTCGGAGTCGCCGTCGCCGTCATAGTCTAAGAACGCAACTCCGCCCCCCATCGATTCCGGGAGCAGCTTCTCGCCCGCCGCTCCATTTACGTGGACGAAATGGATTCCGGACGAATCGGTGATATCTGCGAATGGCATCGCCGGAATCGCGATTTTGGGAGGTTCGCGAAGCTCGGGCTTGATGGGGTCTGACTGACGGACAACCGGGGGTGGTTTGATTGTGGACTGCCAATAGGCCACACCGGCGGCCACTCCGACCAGCGTGATGACGAGAGCCGACCATCGAAAGGCACGGCCCACAATGGCATCGTCACGTTCTTCTTCCAGTTGAGGTTCGGTCATGAGCCGGAGTTCCTGGCGATTGGTCAGCGATGACCTGGCATCGCGAGTCATCAAAGTTAGCTACAGATACAATTCACGTCTTGGCAATCGGCGGTCAACAACTAATCGTCACCGGGCTTGGCGGCATCTGCACTCTTGGACGGTCTGGCGACTTGCAAACCCGGTGCGCCCGACCGATTGAGAGGATAGATCACAAGAGCTTCGGAAGCCTTGGCGGCGGCAGGGTACTTTCGTCGCGCCTTTTCGAAAGCGATATCTCGGGCGTTATCGTCCGGCTTAAATCGAGCATGCAACTTCGCATGTTCGGCCGCCTTGGCTTCGTCGCCGAGATCTTGATAGACCAATTGCAGACCGTAGTGAGCCCCGACATTTTCGGAATCAAGTTTCAACACCTTTTCATACGCTACGATCGACTCTTTCAACAGGGCATCTCGTTCCGCCCGACGTGAAGGGTCGCGCACCTGTTTGGCTCGTTCAAACAACGTCTGGCCCAACAGTTCGATCACTTCGTAATCGAGACTGAAGTCAAACCCGCGAGCGGTTCGTTCGGGACTGCGATCTTCCAGAACCTTCCGCAGATTCTTCTCGGCTTCTTCCAAGTGCCCCTGTTCGCGATTGATCACGCCGCTGAGCCAGGCCACCGTCCATTCAGGAGCGGCCGGTTGTTTGAACGCGGCTGCTCGATCGAGTGCTGCCGTTGCTTCATCCAAGCGACCTTCGCGATGCAGCACGCGTGCGAGATTTAATGCCCCGTCATAACGAGCCGCCTCTTTCAATCCCTCCAATGTGGTGAAGGCATCCGCCGCTTGCCGCAGTTCCGCCTTGCCCTTGAGGAACAGTCCAATTCCATAGTCATTCCAGCGTTGCCAGACGGGAATTTCGACCTTGGCGTTGTCGACGATCGCCGAACTGCCGTCGATGGGGAAGGTGATCTTATCGGAGCAAAGCGTCGTGATCGGTAACTCATTGACATACGGCTCACCCGGCTTGTGACCACGAATCGGTGCATCGCCGGGTCGAGCTTTGCTCGTGAAGAAATCGGTATAGGTCTTGTCGAACTTGCGGTACTGCAACTTCACTTCGACCGTGACCGGTTCGGTGATATCTGGTGGCACGGTCAAGCTATAGTGAATTGTCCCCGCGGCTCCAGGAGGGATCTGGTGATTGTACAACGGCACGAAGATGTCTTGAGGATTGCGGCGGTCGATGCGGTTGCCGTCCTTGTCCAGCATGAACACGTTAATGAAATGCGACCAGGGATCGACCGAACTCTGATCATCGATTCCACCATTGCGACCGATGACGCGATCGCCACTAGTCACGGTCACGTCGAGCCACACTTCGTTGGAATCGACGGTTCCTTGTGTAAACGGATGGCCCATCTTTAACGTCCGCACGACCGTCTCCAGCAGATACGACTGTCCTGGCTTCAGGGCGGGAACCTCGGGTCGCAGCGGCGCAT
>DASYEA010000634.1:0-4999 GCA_036499265.1 Schlesneria sp.
ACAGCACAGATTCGCGGCATCGTCCCGCAGCGACGATCCGTGTCGTTTCCCAGATGCTGGTCAATCGTCGTTTCATTGATGATCGGTTCATCGATATAGAGCATTATTCTCTTCCTGTAGGATGGGTTTCCAACCCGTCATTCTTCGCAGCGTCGATCAACCTCAAAGGCAAGCGGTGAGCGAGAAGCGGTTAGCTATTAGCAAGAAGGTTCACCTTCTTCGTCGGATGGGCTTCCAGCCCGTCACCTTGGTCTTCCTGCTAATCGCTAATCACTAAATGCTTCTCGCTCACCGTTCCGCATACGGCCTGATCTTCGCCAACAAGTCATCAACACTGGCGGGCAATGGCGCACTTAATCCGCGAGTTCCATCCGTGACGTACAGCCAGGGTGTGGCATCTCTTTTCAGCTTTGCCGTCGCCTGAAACTCTGCCGGAAGGTTGGCGACATCGTCCTGATCGACAATGCGATAGCCGTGCGATCCATCCGCCAACGTCACGCAATGCTGGTCGAGATACGTCCGGACCGTCGTCGATGTGAAGATGCCAAGCTGCTCGGCGGGCAACGTCGGTCGATCGGCCGTCTCTTCAATGATCAACAGTCGAAACTGCGGCTGAGTGACGACGGCAGGCGGTGCCGGATCGATCGTTGTGTGATCGACTTTCAGCAGTTGATCCCATTGGACCTGGCACCCGCTGCAGCACAACAGCATCGTGGCAACGATCATCAATCTGGATTGCGACAGGGACTTCATGCTTGTTCACTCGCCGTTCAAATGCTTGCTGTAATCGAACACACAATCGCGACAACGCTCGCTCTGTTTCTGGATCCGCGGGAATCACGAAGTGGTCGCCCCTTGTTGCTTCGAAAGATCGCTCACCACGGCGTCGGTCAGCTTCTTCACGCCATCACTGAAACTTCGGAGCATTTCGGGCTCATTCGGCCACTGCTGTTGCAGGTATCCGAGTAACTTCGCCGCCAGTTGCAGGTCGGCGACAGGATCCTTGGGGTTGGCGATCACTGTCGTCACCGCCTGGATCAGATCGGGCTTCACCTGGAACCAGTTCGATGCGAACCACGTGGCCACCGCGCCTAAGGTCGGCAAGAGCGTGTTGAGCACATCATTGATCGGAGCCCCCGCGGCACTGGCCATCTTGGGGACCGAGCCGACCGCTCCATAGACGCCACACGCACCGAGGATCAGAGCAACTAGTCGCAGCAGGAAGGAACTGTTGAAAAGGCCTGAGAGATCAAACGTGACAGGTTTCGTGAGCATGGATCGGCCTTTCAGCGGGGAAATACAACAACGTCAAAACAAAACAGCCCGGCAGCTCGACCGCGATTCGCGGAAGAATTGCCGGGCTGTTGGTTACAGTCCCGAAATCGAATTGTCTTAAGTCACAGCCTCAAAGTAGCAGGCACAATCCGTGTGCCGTTCGCCGCACAGTGCACGGTCTACCATGAAACTACGATCGCCTCGACCGCACATCCGTCAGGCCGCCATGCGGCAACGAATCGCGGCCCGTCTTGTAGATTTCCTCGTGAGTTAGTCCCCACTGCACAGCGACTCCATCAACAAATCGCAGCCGCACGGTGATCTCACCATGCACGCGTCGCTGAGAAAAATCAGCCGCATCCAATTCCAGTCGGTCGATAGCCAGGTCGAGGTTTTGTTCGGTCGTGTCCGTGTGAATCGTCATAGATCGCATGTGTCGATGACCTCTTTCGTCAGCGTTGCGGCATCACACTGCCGAAAGATCACACTGACGTCATGACAGCATGGAAATGAAGGGCGAAACCATCCGCCGCATCCTGGGGACCAATCACGAACGACCGTCAATTTCTGTCGTGTGGTGATCGTCAACCCGTCTTCAACATCGTTGGAACAAGTGCGTCGAAGACATGCACGAGGATACTCGCAGTTCTGCAAATCGCAACTACTATTTTGAAAACTCACCAGGTTTTTTGCCTGCCGCGTCACTGTTCGCTCGCACCTTCTTACCCCGCTTGGGCTTCGAACAATTGCACAATTACGAGCACCCCTTCAACCCGTCCTTTGAGCGGAACGGCGTCGCCCCTTTGGTCTCTTCAACGCCGGCGCCTCAGGAGACACACCGGCACGGTCGTGCTGTCAACGTCGCGTGACGATCTGGGAAATGTGCTGAGTGAGCAACTGGTCGAATGCCTGTTGCTGCTCAGCACTCTGAAAGACGCGTTTCGGAATCACGGTGAACTGGTGCGAGCCGTAGTAGAGAATGTAAGAATTAGCATTCACCAACGCTCGTGAATACAGACTCCACTGCAACTGCGAATCGACGTGCTGTGTGTGGAAGTGAATCCCTTCCGGTGAGAACGTCACGGTGTAGTCGTCGCGGAACTTGGGCTCGCGGCGGAAGGCCAACGGCGGGATCACCAGGAAGGCGACAACCAGCATCATGGCGAACGCGATTCCCACGACAAGACACCCCATGCCGAGCCAGTCGGGACCCTGTGACCAGCAGAGGTAAGCCCCTGCCCCAATGAGCACGACGGTGGCGACAATATCCCATGGCAAACGACAGCGCGTCGCGAAGTGAGCTCGCAGTGCGCGAACATAGTCGCTCTCCCGACATCGGAATGACAGAGTGACAGTCGAATTCACAGGAGAGGCCGTCCCATCGATTCGCTCGCTGAAAACATGGCTTCCGCCAACATCCACACAGATTGAGTTGCCGACGACTGCCGGTCAAGTCGACGGACGCCAGTCGCTGTGCTTTCATAGGTTAAGCTTCCAGCCCATCCCCGGAAGCTAGCCTGGTGTCGGTCCGGGATCTCTCTTCCCCGGCTTCCAGAGCATCAGGTAACCAGAAAACAGCGTCAGCGGGACCACGAACGGCCAGTACGGAACCGTGCATGAGTCGGACAATCCAAGCTCGACGCCCCAGTCTCCGATGACGGCATAGCGTGTACCTTCCGTTTGACCGACGAAGCCTGGGTTCCAGAAACGAGCGACGGGCCGTTGCGTCGCCAGTCTCCACCAGGACAGCATTCCGTCGCTTGAGATCACGACTTCGGTTTCATGACCGATAGACCAGCACCATGTATCGGTGACCAATTGACTGCGCATCCACAACCCCATCAGAACGCATGACAACACCAGGGTGATGCAACCTGTTTTTCGTCGCCAACCGTGAAAGAAAGTGTGCATGGGAGAAGATAGTGTGTTCCGAGGACTGCTCGGTTAATTTGGACATCACGACGGAAAGTGTTCCCGCTTCCGTGGCTTCCAGAGGATTAGGTAGGCGGAGAGAAAGGTCAGCGGTAGGACGATGGACAGGTAGGGTATGTCGACGTGCCAGTAAGTATCGGCCCCTCCGATCATGAATCCGTGAAATCGCCGAACCCAATAGCTCACAGATTTCGCTTCGGCAGATGACTCGGATTCGATTTGCCTTTTAACCTGCTTTTGGATTTGTTCGGCTGTTTCCTCATTCGGTCGTGAAATCCACTCGGTACGTGGTCGGTGAGCCTGTTCGATGAATTGACTGTGACAGAAGTAAACCCCCAGATCGCCGCTGGTCGTGCTACTGAAATGAAACACTGAATATGAATCACGAGCGGCAATTGTCACCCGATCGAATGTCGAGTGCCCCCGCACCCACAATCCGAAGCACACGCACGCCATCACCAGGGTGACTACGCCCAACTTTCGTCGCCAGCCGTGGAAGAAGGTGTGCATGGGCTCATGATAACATGCCGACGACGTAAGGTGCCTGCAGTCTTCGGTACCCAGCAGCAATGTCTCATGGGAGAGGATAGTGTGTTCCGAGGACTGCTCGGTTAATTTGGACATCACGACGGGAGGTGTTCCCGCTTCCGTGGCTTCCAGAGGATTAGGTAGGCGGAGAGAAGGGTCAGCGGCAGCACTATGAAACAATAAGAGATGTGGACAATCTCTTGATAGCTCGGCCCACTGTATTTCCAAACCAATCCAATCGGACCAGGTTCGATCCGATGGAACCGCCATTCCAACGGATTCGCGAGGGGAAAGAGTCGCCAGTCGAGCTCACCTCGTTTTGACTCGAACCAATGTCGACCAATCCAAAGTTCGTCATGTACGTCAATACTGCGCATCCACAACCCCATCAGCACGCACGCTATCACTAGCGTGATTACCCCCGCCTTTCGTCGCCAATCGTAGAAGAACGTGTGCATGTGTAGATGATATCATGCCAGGACCGCAGGCACTCTACGAGATTCACCGGCCGGGCGGATAGTTGATCACCACGATCCAGCCAAACACGGTGAAGTCGATAATCGCAGCCACCGAGACCGAAATCCACTTGGACTGGATGCTGGTCCCATAGCAGAATTTGTGGGTGGCCACTCCGACACCAAGTCCCACCAGCATTCCGATGCCGCACAAGGTCGCAAATGTAGGCACCAGCAATACGGCAACCATCAGTCGTGGGTTAAACAGCCCGATCATCAGCAACACGATCCCGATCGGCCAGCAGATAACGTATATCGCAGCGGTGATTGCCGCCTGTTCATCGCGAAGTTTCTCGTTGCGGGTCTCGTCCACGATGTGAACTTCCAAGACGTTGGTGACTACTCTCGGACACCTTCAAACGTGCGGACGACATTTTCGTAAAAGTCACCGCTCACCGTCATCGCGGACGTCGAAGCGTTCAGGATGACTGCGTGGTAAAACCGACCGCCGTCCATCACAAACAGCCGCCACTGCTGGTGCGTTTCGGGAACTGGAACTAACTCTCGATGACTCGCGTCAAATTCGCCGAATTTGATGGCAGTCCAGATCGAGTCTTTCCAGCCGGAGCTGTCTTTGGGCAGCAGTCCCGACGACATCGTCTCACGAAAGTCATCGAGTGAACCACTTCCCTCAGCAGTAAACATGATTGCATGAATAATGGCTTGATTGTCAGGTGATGTTAACGTGTATGTGTCGCCATTGTCCGTCGCAGTCCAATCCGATGGTGCGACGAAGGAATTGCCTAAGT
>DASYEA010000635.1:0-1871 GCA_036499265.1 Schlesneria sp.
CTGCCATCCACAAATTTCTTTGCCAACGAACTGGGTCGAACCGGCGAAGAGTTTGTCCTTCCGAAACATCGCGAATCATGAATCTGCTGCGTCAAACCGTCAAACGTCTGCTGACGTCGTGTGTCCCATCACGATGGCTGCTGACGCGCGGACCTCGGCAGACTGCGGCAAAAACTCCACGCATCGCTCTGACGTTTGACGATGGCCCCCATCCGGAACACACCGGCAAGCTGCTAGACATTCTGCAGGCCAATCAACTGAAGGCGACCTTCTTTGTCGTTGGCAAGAACGCAGAGCAAGCTCCAGGCTTGGTGCAGCGGGTTGTTGACGAGGGTCACGAATTGGGAAACCACACCTGGTCGCACAGCGAGCCGTCGCAGACATCGCCTTCTCTCTTCCTGGAAGAAATCAAGCGAACTGACGAGATGCTGGCAACACTGACTGGCGTCATTCCGCAGACCGTTCGTCCACCGAAGGGTGAACTCAATCTCGCCAAGCTGCGTGGGCTTTGGAAACAAGGCAAAAACGTGGCGCTGTGGAACGTCGATCCTCGCGACTATCGAATGACTGCCGACGCAGAAGTGGTCGCTTGGGTGTCGGCCTATGAGCCGCAGGACGGTGACGTCCTGCTGTTTCATGACAACCATCGTTGGGCTTCTCAGATCATCACGCAACTCGCCAACCGCGGCACTTTTGATCGGTTTGAAACTGTCAGTGTGTCGACGTTGGTCGGCGTCACTCCGCGTATTTGCTCGCCAACGGCCACTGTCGCTAGCACATCAAGCTGACTTCAGCGTGCCATAGACTATTGATCCAGATTGAGTCGCCATGTCCGCCGCCACACTCGAACCGCCGATTCTGATGCCAACGGCTGAGCAGAGTCGCTCGAAGCGATTGTTGCTGATCGCCTACAACTTTCCGCCAGTCGGAGGAGCCGGCGTTCAGCGACCCGCGAAATGGGCGAAGTATCTCGGGCAAGCCGGTTGGGACGTCACCGTGCTGACGACCGAGAATCCGTCGGTGCCGGTCCGGGACGAAAGCCTGCTCCACGACCTGCCTGCCGATGTGAACATTATTCGTGCTCGCACTTGGGAGCCGGATTATCGCGTCAAGAAAAACCTGATCCAACAGTCGACAGCCACGCCAGGGGTGGTCCAGCGAATCAAGAATGCTCTGCGGGGCGTGGCGTCACGCTGCGTCAAACTGGCGTTGCAGCCCGATCCGCAAGTGCTCTGGAATTACGACGCGATTCGAGTCGGCAGCAAAGCCCTGCGCGAGCAACCGCACGATGCGATCCTGGTGACGGCTCCCGCCTACTCCAGCTTCTTTATCGGTGCCGCCCTGAAGCGCCGCTTTGGCCTGCCGCTGGTTCTGGACTATCGGGATGAATGGGATCTGAGCGGGAAGTATCTAGAGAATGCCCAACGCGACTGGATCTCGCAGCTGATTCAATCGCGCATGCAACGCCGGTTGTTGCGTCGCGCCGACGCGGTGGTCGCGACCACGCAGCGCAGCACGCAAGCGCTGGCCGACAAGTTGGCCGACCTTCGTCATCCGATTCTTGCTTCTTGCATCTACAACGGCTTCGATGCGGAAGATTTTGCTCCGCGTGAGGTCGCCTCTCAAGATGTCGCCTGCGATGCGATGCAGCCCGAACGCGGTAAGTTCCGACTGGTCTATATCGGAACATTGTGGAACCTGACAGATATCAACCCGCTGGTTCGCGCTATCGAACATCTCGACAACCATGATCCGCAGCTTTCGGCCAAATTAGAACTCGTCTGTGTCGGCCGCAAGACGCCAGAACAATTGGCCATGTTGAATCGTCTGAAGAATACTGCGGCCAAGTTGATCACGATCGACTACTGCGA
>DASYEA010000636.1:0-3757 GCA_036499265.1 Schlesneria sp.
TGTTGGATCACGTCAACCAACGGCTCGACGCGACTGAAAAAACAGGTAGCAAGAATGGGTACGGCCGGTTGGCCGAACAAGCCTTTAACGTGCTGAATTCGCATGACTCGCGCCAGGCGTTTCAACTCGATCTGGAATCAGCCGAAACGCGCGACCGTTATGGTCGCAATCAGTTTGGTCAAAGCGTGCTGCTCGGCCGCCGGCTGGTCGAAGCAGGCGTCTCGTTAGTTCAGGTCAACTGGTATCGTGGTGCGGATGAACCGTCAGACGCCCCTTGCTGGGACAGCCACGCTCGAGAAGCCGAGCGGTTGAAGACCGTGCTTGCTCCGCCTGCCGATCAAGCGATGTCGGCCTTGATCCACGATCTGGAACAGCGCGGGATGCTGGATGATACGCTGGTTGTCTGCATGGCCGAATTCGGTCGCACGCCGCGATTCAACGGAGCGGGCGGTCGCGACCACTGGGGGCATGTGTATTCGGTCGCGATGGCCGGTGGCGGGATCAAAGGTGGCGTGGTTCACGGTTCGTCCGATGCGATCGGTGCCTATCCCGCATCGGGCCGAGTCCAGCCGCAAGACCTGACCGCCACGATCTTCCACTGCCTGGGCCTGAATCCTGAATCCGAGATCCACGACACGCTGGGTCGCCCCATTCCGATCAGTCGCGGCGAAGTGATTCAGCAGATCCTGGCTTAGTCCATCCACTGCTAGCGAGCCGCCTCGGGAAGCGATCGGATACTCATGAATGACAATCCCGATGATTGGAAATGCATCTTCCAAAATGGAATCGACAGCTCCACTCTTGGATCTGTTCAAAAAGCTCATGAATTAGGCCTCCACCCGTACGACATCGCGATTTTTGAAGCGATCCATCACGACTATGGTCAAGTCGAAGAGCGAGGTCGCTTGGCTGAGCGCGCCCTTGGCCCCGATAAACGCAGCGCCGCAGAAGAGGCCGTTGACAGGTGCTTCAAGCTGGGGTGGATTCAAGTAATCACAACAGACTTCGAAAACGAAATGAGAAACGAGCTTCGTCAAGGGGGCTACGTTCTTGTAACCGGACTGATCGGAACTGAATTAGTCCGTGAAGTCATAGGTAAGTCGGTGGCTGGAATTATCAGCTTCACAAGAATCGGTGCCGATTTGTGGAATCGTTGGTGTGGGGAGAGTACTTACGGTCACTACACAATCGGATACGACGAAGATCAATCCAGAGCTGTCTTTGGCGAGTCATCAGATGTTGCGAAAGATGCGTCTCTTGATATCTGGCAGAATTCGTCCTGGTCTCACCCGTTAACGCGAGAAGCCATCACGACCTCTGGGCCATGGTGCGATCGATGGTGGATGCGATTTCAAAGTGGATTCAAAATCAGATATTCGTGCGTGTCACAGTATGAGGAAGACTATGCCCGAGAATCTTGCTGATTTGGGGCGGTTCCCGCGCCGCGAGTTCTTGGCGTCAGGGGCATTCACCGCCGCATCACTGGCGATGACGGCACCGACTCGTGCTGCTGAGTCTGCAGCGGACAAGCCGATTCGTATCGGGGTTGTCTCCGCCAGCATTGGTGGCAAGCCACAGAAGACGAATGGTCATACTTGGCACTTTGCTCATCCGTTTCATCCGGCGGTGAATCTGGATGTCATCAAGAAGTACCTCGATCCGGGGTCGGCTCGAATCTACGAGCAGTACTTCCGCAATCCTCAAACGAACTTCAACATCGTTCCTTTTGCCGGCACGCGGATTACGCATGTTTACGATGCCGATCCCACGAGTGCCTCGATGTTTGCCGAGGCGTTCCCGGGTGTTCAAGTCGCCACGTCAATAGAAGCGATGGCTGGCGAAGTAGATGCTGTCTGGATGGGCGATGCTTCCGGGCGTGGCGAAGATCATTTCGATTTGGTTGCACCAGGTTTGGCTCGTGGGCTGCCGACGTTCTGCGACAAGCCGATTGGCGGGACGGTGGCCAACACGCGAAAGATCCTGCAGTTCGCGAAGGAGCATAAAGCTCCGATTATGTCGTCGAGCTTGTTTCGGCATCAATGGGGTACCGAAACGGCCTTGCGCATGAAAGCCTCGGGGGAATACGGGCCATTGCAGTACGTGATCGCCAGTCAAGGGGGTGGGTATTCACTTCCGTCGTGGTTTGTCTACGGGCAGCATCCCGTCTGGATGGCGGTCACATTGTGCGGTGCCGGGGTTGAAGCGGTCAGCATGTATGCTCGCGAGAACACCTGCCACGCCTTGCTGACCTATCCCGATCGGATGCCGGCCGAAGTCTGGTGTGGTCGGCCGGATATCGCCAAGTTCTACTGCTCGACTTCGGTTCATTTCGCGCAGAAGAAATACGAATACACTCCGGCGATCGAAGACGATTACTGGTTTGGCCATCACTATCAGATTGTTCGCATGGCGCAGGTGTTTCTGGAAATGGTGCGGACGGGCGTGGAGCCGGTTCCTCATCAGGAAATCTTAGAGGTGACGGCGATCATCCATGCCGGTGCGAAGTCGCTCGAAGAGAAAGGACGACTCGTGTCGCTGGTTGAGGTGCTGGGATAGAGATTGCACCTGTTGTGCTGTGGGTTATGCTGCACACAATGCAGCGTCGTGAGAAGCAGTTATGCTGAAGCATAACCTACGGGAAGAGGCTGTTTGCATGCTCCGATTACCTGAAATAGCGACATCCTCACGCCGCGCCTTTTTGTCGCGGGCGGGGGGTGGGTTTGGAGCGATCGCTTTGGCGTCACTGCTGGCTGATGATGGCCGCAGCCTGGGTGGTGAAAAGGCTCAGGCAGACGCTGGTGTGCAGCCGCACTTAGCTCCGCGTGTCAAACGAGTGATCTGGCTGTTCATGCATGGCGGGCCCAGTCATGTTGATCTGTTCGATCCCAAGCCGGACTTGATTCGCTACGCGGGTAAGCCGCTGCCTGACAGCTTTGGTAGCGTGATGACGCGTCGCAAGGTGGCCGAGAATCCCCTGCTGGCACCGGTCAAACCGTTTAAGCAGCGCGGTGATTCGGGTCTGCCAGTCAGCGAATTTCTGCCCGAGATCGCTGCTCACGCCGACGAGTTGTGTGTCATTCGCAGCATGCACGGCGATAGCGTGAACCACCCGCAGTCCGTCTATCAGATGAACACAGGCAACATCTTGATGGGGCGACCGAGTGTGGGTAGTTGGGTGTCGTATGGGTTGGGGAGTGAGAATCGTGATCTGCCCGCGTTTGTCGTGCTGCCTGATCCCAGTGGGGGAGTGAAAGGGGGCCCACCTGCGTGGGGGAGCGGCTACCTTCCCGCGAACTACCAGGGAGTGACCATGCGGGCCGGGTCGCAGCCGATTCTGCATCTGCGCCCGCAGCCGCAAATCAGCACGGCGCAGCAACGATCGACACTCGATCTGATCCAGCAACTGAATCAAGATCACCTGGCGTTGCGCGACAATGACGATGAACTGGCGGCTCGCATGCGGGCTTATGAACTGGCTTATCGCATGCAGACTGCCGCGCCGGAACTCGTGGATCTGGCGGGTGAGACGGCTGACATTCAGGCGATGTACGGACTCGATCAAAAGGAAACTCGCGACTTCGGTCAGCGCTGCCTGCTGGCCCGGCGCATGGCGGAACGCGGTGTTCGGTTTGTGCAGGTCTATTCGGGGGATACGAATGGCTGGGACGCGCACAACGATGTGATGAAGAATCACACGCAGATGTGCCGTGCGACCGATCAACCGGTCGCCGCGCTGCTGACAGATCTGAAACAACGC
>DASYEA010000637.1:0-6223 GCA_036499265.1 Schlesneria sp.
GAATCAGTTCAATTACCTCGTCTTGAGTCTTGAGTCCGGTGTCGGCAAAAGTCTTTTCAAAGTGTGGTTTTGAAATCAGATGATCGATTCGGCGAAGTTTCTTGATTTGCAGATTCAGTTCATGGCGTGCAAGCGTGAGGCGACTTTCAATCATTCAGCATCAATGGTCCTTCGATGTCGGTTCGAGTTGGCAGGAAAAATTTGTGGCGGAGGAGCTGCTGGGTGTGCGGGTGCCGACATGACCTTCACAACCGGAATTGACCCTACCACCGTTGCAGAGCTTTACGATTGCTCCGACACCCTACAGTACGGCGATATTCACGTTGATTCCGATTGATTCCGTTTTCGCCGAAGAAATCACGTCGGATGCGAGTTCATACAGGAAATAGTAATAAGCTGTATGAATTCACTGGCGTTCCGCCGTTCCAAAGGTATGTTTCAAGGGGAATCGACTTTTCTGTATGAACTCGCAAGCCATCATCGGGGTCGCAGGTCATGAAGATTGATCCGCTGAAGATTCTGACACGAACTGAAATCGCAGCCGTGATTGCCGACCTCAAACGAAAACGCCGCTCCATTAATACGCGACAGAATCTGATTATCTTCCGCTTGGCGGCGTGTTGCGGATTGCGTGTTTCAGAAGTCGTTGGTCTGAAAATCAACAACGTCCGGCTGAACAGTCAGCGACCCCATGTTGAAGTTCCAGCAGCGATTGCCAAACGGCGGAAAGCACGCAAGGTGCCGCTTTGGTGGGACGCCGCGACACTGGCCGATCTGCACCAGTGGAAACAAGAACGCCTCACACAGGGAGCCAAGGCGGGCGACCCGTTTGTGTGTTCGCAGGCGAATGGGAAGCACTCGCAAACCAACGAGCCATCACTCGGCAAACCGCTCATCGACCGGAACGCACAGGCACGATTCAAGACAGCCATCCGCTGCCTTGGCAGTGAGCGAGTTGAATTGCTCTCCATCCACTGCGGGCGTCACAGCTTCTGCTCTCATGCTTTGGCAGGCGGTCGGACGCTGGCGGAAATTCGCGATGCGGCCGGTCACGCGAATGTCAGTACGACTTCAATCTATCTCCACACGGTTCGCGACGATGACGAAACTGTCGGAAATCTGTTTAGCTTCTGAATCTGTCTAACTCCAAAACACCGAAAAGCCGTCCATTCGCGAACTGGAGTCTGATTAACGGCGGTTGTTGACGACCGTGTGGAAATCATGCAGAATCTGCAAAGGACCTGCCAAGTCCATCAGGTAGCGTTCTGTAGAACTAGTTATTCCGCAAAGGAGACCGTCATGAACTACGCATTGCTGCCGCTTCCAACGTTCTCCAAAGATGCCGAATACGCTGGCCGCCCCGATATCCGCGATGCTCTCGCTTCACAAGATCGCAATGTCGCGCGTCACGCCATCGACAATCTCAAACTATTGAACCACGTAGTCGATACGCTTCGTGACTTGCCGTGGTACTTCGCCGTCGACCATTGTCACGAAGACAATGGCCAACTTCATCTCGCGGTAATGGCACATGATCTTGGTCGCAACCTCGACGTCGGCGACAAAATGAACGCCGGGTTCTTTCTTCAAAACTCCGAAAGCGGCAACTTAGAAACATTGGCCTGTTCCAGGACGTTTCGCGTGTCCTGTGAAAATGGCGCACTACTCGAATGCGAAAAGGGCCAGTCGTTCTCGATCTCCGCTGCTGATTGTCCACCATCTGACTGGCAACACAAAATCACGGATGTCATCAATCGCTCCTTTAGCGGTGATGGTCTCGATGTTGATCTCGCTCGATTTCGCGCTACAACCCAACAAATGGTAATCACGCCTTATGAATTCTTGTGTCACCTTTCCGCACAGGAGCTCATTGACGAGGATGAACAATCTGATATTCAATCAGCATTCAGTGAAGCTGCAGACTTCACAATGTATGGCTTAATTAATGCCGTCACTCAGGTCGCGCACGGATTGAGGTCAAATGACCGATGGTTGCGTGCTTTCCAAATCGAACGGTTGGGAGGCGAAATTCTCCGTGGCGATCACAATCTTCCAGCACTTGATCCGGTGTATTCGCGCTGAAATGCCGGATAACAATCGGTTCAACCGGAGCCGGGAGCCGCGCGGTTCCGAAATCAAAGTTGGAGTGATGGCGGAGTCGATGCACCCAACAGTTCACCAACAGGATCAGGACGAACACACCATAACGGCCGAGAATCAGCGAGAGCGAACGTTATTGTGAAATTGTTGGAAGTGACCAATGGGAAAGTAACTTGCGGCCGCATATCGTGTTAGAGTGAATTGCTCCGAGAATGTTCAGGACCTAGTGCCTTAACAGGCGTGCAGGTTCGATTCCTGTCCTGGGCACTTTGAGAATAAAGGACTTACGGCGATGACCCGTGAGTCCTTTTTCTTTTCCCAATGTCAAACAGGGACAGAAAAGGGACGACAGCGGCTTTGTGTTGGGTTTGCACCGCTGGTCGACAGTTCGGCCAGGAATAGCATTGCAAGCCTCGGCTCACCGGAGCACGGAGACCAACACAATGGCATCACTGGAACAACAAGCACGCGGCGGCAATTATCGGGTGATCTTCTGGTTCGACGGGCGGAAATTCAGCCGGACGCTGAAGACGAGCGACGATCAGGAAGCGAATGCCGCAGTCCAAAGAATTGAAGAGAACATTCGACTTGTCGAACGGGGACGGTTGGAGATTCCGGCCGATGCCGACGTGGCGACGTTTCTACTTTCGGATGGAAAACTCGACAAGAAGCCCGTCCTGACGACGACGCTGAAACTTGACGATCTCCTGACGAATTATCGCCAACAGCTTCCCGAGGATTCGATGGAGGCCAACACACTTTGCACCATGGAGATTCACTTGAAACATCTTCGACGGATTATCCCCCCGAAGCTGGTGGTGAATTCCATAACGCAGACTCACCTTCAGCAGTACGTGGAGAAGCGATCCGGCGAAAAGGGACGGCGAGGCAACGGCGTCAGTGCCGTGACGATCAAGAAAGAACTGGCGACGTTACGGGCAATCTGGAACTGGGGACGCCGCAACGGCGATGTCACCACGGTCTTTCCAATGCACGGCTTGAAGTTTCCCAAGACGACCGAGAAACCGGCTTTCCAGACGTTCGCCGAGATCGAAGCTCAGATTGCTCGCGGCGGATTGACGGAATCGGAGCAGGCCGAATTGTGGGATAGCCTGTTTCTGACGGTGACGGAGCAGAAAGAGGTCTTGAAATTCATCCGTGAAAAGACGTTCCATCCCTACCTGTATCCGATGCTGGTCTTCACTGCTCATACCGGTGCCCGCCGCAGCGAAATGTTGCGAGCCCGAGTGACGGACATCGACTTCAAATCCAATACCGCCGTGCTTCGTGAAAAGAAGCGCGTGCGGGGGATGCGAACGACCCGACGCGTGCCGCTCAGCGAAGAGAATCGAAAGGTGCTCCAGACGTGTCTGAAAAATCATCCCGGTGGCCAGTCGCTGTTCTGCCGGTCACACGCCGAGCCCGATTGCGTCGGTCAACCGTTGACGGTTGACGAAGTCCATCGCGATTTGAAGGCGGTACTAAGCGGCTCCAAATGGGCGAAGATCCGTGGACTCCATGTCTTCCGCCACTCCTTCGCGTCGAACTGTGCCGCGAAGGCTGTCGATCAACGCATGATCGACGGATGGATGGGACACCAGACGGAGGAAATGCGGAAGCGTTACCGGCACCTGCTGCCCACGCAACAGCGTGAGGCGATTAACACCGTTTTTAACTGACGCGATCAGATTCGCGGTTGGTATTTCGGCTGTGGCAGCAAGCCTTCGGAGGCGACCCGCATGAGTTCATCGTGCGACACCATCCATTCCAGGCTGCGGCCACGGCCGGTCGCCCTCTTGGTCGCACGGATGCGGCCCAAGCGGCACCATTCCCGGACCGTGAACTCCGCCTTGCCGAGTTTTTCGGCGACCTCATGGGTCGAATAGTGATTCTTCTGTTGCTTCGCGTCTGCCATTGCGGCCAGACGTTCTTCGATGTTGGTCAAACGGCGAAGCAGCAGTGTGATAAGCTCGTCGTTCATTACGCACCTTATTTGATTCGCTGGCCAAGTCGTACAACGGCGACAAGGTGGTTACATTTCCCGGCCACCGCGATCCTGTTCCGGTTGCTGCTGCGTTTCCACTTGCTGGTTTCCTTTGGGCAAATCTGGCGTTGGTGTGTACTGGCCCGGACCATAGGGCGTGAAAGCCGCCCCATTAAACAGTGCTTGAGCCATTTCCATCGCTCCTTGCGTGCCGAGCCGAGACAGTTCTGCTGAGACCTCCGGCCCGATGTTTTTCAGGCCGGGGGCCAGTGCCTTCATGACCTCGAAAAAGTCGCGTGCCGCCATGATTCACCTGCCTTTCTGTGATACGGGATGCGTTGCCGATAACGAGTCGGTGGTTGCTGGTCTGGAAATCTCATTTGCGAAAAGGCGATGGCCAGCATCAATGCCGCAGACAGCAGCAAGACCGACTTGACTATT
Source organism: Schlesneria sp. (assembly GCA_036499265.1). Classification (GTDB taxonomy): domain Bacteria; phylum Planctomycetota; class Planctomycetia; order Planctomycetales; family Planctomycetaceae; genus Schlesneria. Next base: position 4,526 of record DASYEA010000637.1, read on the forward strand.
ACTGCCACCATCGCCTTGAACCGTTCCCACTTTCCCGGCCTTTGTGGCAACAAGGGTTCTTCGTAATAGCGAACCAATGAAGTCCAGACGGGCGGTATCGCAGGCGTGAACGTGATAGCGATGCGATCCGGCAATGCCAGGACTTCTTCCGGCCGCAGGAGTTTCCTGCCATGCAGTGCCCAGTTGTCATTCTCATTCGAGGAGGAGCTGAAGCTACTATCACCCCTGGTCGAGTTCTGTCGCGTGGTTCCCGTACTGGTGCCGCCGCTTTGAAGCACGATCGTGCTTTCGCCCAGACGGTTGCTCACATACTCCGCCGTCTGCAAGTCGTTGATCCCAAAAAACACCTGGCTGACGTTGCTCAGCAGTGTCTGGTCCTGTCCTTCGGGGAAACACTTCTTGAGTTGACCCACCGATTGGAAATAGAATTGGAGACGGATGGCGTACGCTCGGTACTTGTCCACCGCGTCGTCCAGCGCCTCCATGTGGCCCAGGCTCGCGGCTTCGTCGAGCACGAAATGCACCTTGTTCGTTTGCTGTAATCCGCCCCGCACCACGGCCCGCAGTAAGGAACCGATCCGCAGCAACGGCGACTGCGCCCGCATGTGCTCAGGCGGAAGGATCAGATAGACAGTCATCTTGCCATTGCGCAAATCGTCCGGATTGAAGCTGCTGTCGATCGTGCTGTCGGACACGGCCAGCGTATCGAGGAAGCGCAGGAAGCGATTTGTCGTGGTGAGCGTCGAACCCAGTTCCTTGTCCTTGAACTGGGTGAGCTGGTGTCCCAGGCGGGCGAGCATGCCGCCCCAGGCGTCGGACGAACACATCAGCCGGATCGCCATGTCGAGCTTCTCCGGATTGGTGAGCAGCGTCCGTACGGTTTGCAGGGACCGGTCATTGAATTCGGCATAATGCACCACCAGCGCAATCAAGGCGGAGATCCAGACCTCGGCGGAGTCCAGCCAATGCCGTTCATGTTCGTTGCCGGTCCGGATAACCAAAGCTTCAGCGAGGGAACGGGCTTCATCGAGCGCCAGTGGTGATTCGCCGTCGATGAATTCCAGAGGATTGAAACTGTCGGGATTCCGCGTCACCACGCTGAATGGGTCAAGCACGATGATGCGATGTCCGAAGACCCGCCTTCGGTGTTCCGCCGTGATCCGGAAGTTCTCACCCTTAAAATCGACAACAACCGCCGATTCGTCGGTCGACAGCAGGAAGGGGATGACACATGAGACGCCCTTGCCGATGCCGGTCGGCGCAAACACTGCCGTATGCACGGCGTTCACCAACTTGACCAGGGCGGGATTCGGCTTCGGTTTGTAACTGAAACGAATCGATGCCAGGAATTGTTCGCAGGCCACTTTCGACGGCACGGTGAGGTTGAACAAATCCCGATGTGCTTTTCGCACCAGGGTCTTTCCGTCATCCAAGACTCGTCCGACAATCAGACCCCGGTCGGCACCCAGCATTCCGGCTGCGTTCAGGTCGTTCGCATCGGCCCATCGCGCCGTTCCGAATGCCGTGAGTGCTCCGTATCGTCGCCTTGCGACGGCCGCAATCAACAAGATGGGTAAGCCAATGAATATCAGTCCGCCGAACTGCAGCACGAGCGCAAGCAGGCAGTAACAACTGACAATCACCACGAAGATCAAGATGACGCGACATAGCAGGTACATGAATGTTCCTCCTTTTGCT
>DASYEA010000638.1:0-4463 GCA_036499265.1 Schlesneria sp.
ATGCCCGAGCATGTGCATCTTGTCGTCTGCGCGCTGGAGCAGGAGTACGACACGTCTCAACTGCTGAGCCGAATCAAAGAGCCGGTCAGTCGAGCAGCTGTACAGTTTCTCAAGCGTGAATCACCCGAATGGCTGACACGAATCCGTGTCGGTGATGGCGATCGCCTGAAACATCATTTTTGGCAACCGGGACGTGGGCACGACCGCAATGTCATCCAGGGAAAAACGCTACTGTACATGATCGATGACACACACCAGAATCCGGTTCGCCGCCGATTGGTTGAGCAGGCGAGAGATTGCAAATGATCGAGCGGAGGTTGGTATGAGGAAATCCCACTGAATGAATTGAAGCCAGATCCGATTCCTTGGGAATGGCTCGAAGAGACAAACTAAATGAGCGTGCGCGATTCTGCTTGCGAGAAAATCATTTCGGGTGCCCTTGGCGACGGCTTTGCGTTGCCAGTGTCTTGTCGATGTATCGCAGAGTAAACAAACCGTGGTGACGCTGAATATTGCATACGTTCACTACCCGATCAAAGCCATCGCAGCAATGTGAAGCCACTGGCGGCCCAAAGCGGCCACCAGTGGCACCCAACCTGAAATCCAAAACGAGCAGAATTGCGCACGGTCATTTAGGATCAGAGGTCGCTGGGACTTGCGGCCGAGGACGTCCAATCGGTCGTTGGGCTATCTCGAACCGGGTCTTCGCGAAGACGCTCCAGACCCGGCCACCCTGACGATGCGCAGGCTCGTTATACTGTTGAGGCAGTGATAAGACGGACTCCTTTGCCAATTCCGAGATCTTCGCATCAATGACTTCGCCTGATCTGATCACGGAAACGCCCGCCGCAGAAGTTGCGAATTCGCAGGCTTTGAGCCGTAAGGATTTGCGGGCGCGGAACTGGCATCGTCAGGTGTTGACCACATCGATCGTGATTATTGTACTGGCGATGATTCTGCAGGTGAGGTCTGATCAGCGGGTGTTTGTTTCCGGCGTGTCCGCTGTGCCGGTTCCCGAAACCTGCGGGATGCAAATCATGTTCGGCCGTCCTTGTCCGGGTTGCGGGCTGACTCGCAGTTTTATTCATCTGGCCCATGGAGATTGGCGAAGATCGCTCGCCATCCATCGAATCGGCTGGTTGTTGGCACTGCTGGTGGTGTGCCAGATCCCTTATCGGCTACTCGCGCTGTGGAGGCCGGAATTGACTGTTGACCCCTGGTGGGCCTGGATCATTGGAGCGGCGTTTGTCATCGCCTTGACGGTGAACTGGGTCTACAACCTGGTTCAGGAATACAGCCGTCCTTGAACAGTGGCGATTACTCGAATCGGTCGCCGGCCGAGAGCTTGCGGCCTCGCAGAAAATCACCGACGGGCATGGCTCGTTTGCCGTCTGGTTGCAGGGTCACGATTTGGATTGTGCCGGTGCCACAGCGAATGATCAGGTCCTGCGAACTCGGGGTCAGCACGTCCCCTGGCTGGCCCGACGTGGAAGGGTCAGTGGACGCGATTTTCACTGACAAGATCTGCAGGCGCTGCGCGGGTCGATCGGGCTGATGCAGTTCGCTGAACGGTCCCGGCCAGGGTTGCATGCCGCGGACGTGTCGCTCGATCTCTTCTGCGGACTTGGTCCAGTCGATTCGTCCATTCGCTTTAGTCAGCTTGCGGACTCGCGTGACCTGCGTTGGATCCTGATGAACGGCAACGACGGCACCCGCTTCGATTTCATCGATCACGCGAAACAGCAACGGAATCGCGAGTTCAGCCAGACGGTCTTCCAGTTGCCCCGTGGTCTCATGAGAGTGAATTACCGTTCGTACTACGCCCAGCATGGGGCCAGCATCCATCTTCGGTTCGATCTGAATGATGGTGACGCCCGTCTCGACATCGCCGTTCAGAACGGCCGCGTGTATCGGAGTTGCACCGCGATACGCGGGAAGCAGCGAGGCGTGGATGTTGATGGTGCCCAATCGTGCGACTGTGATCACATCGGGTGACAACAACTGACCGTAGGCGGCGACAACGAACAGGTCGGCCTGCAAGTCTTTGAGGGCGGCCAGTGCCTCGGGCGTCTTGATGGAATCGGGCTGTAAAACAGGGATGCCCTGATCGGTGGCAGCGACCTTTAAGGCGTTGACATGCTGATGGTGACCTCGCCCGGATCGATCAGGCTGCGTTACCAGTCCGACGATCTTGTGTTTGGATTCCAGCAACGACAGGAACGAGGGAATCGCTAAGTTGCCGGTTCCAAAATACGCGATGCGAAGCGACACAACGGAACCTTGCGCGGCTAGCCGCGTGAGAGTTGATTTGAGTGAGTAGAGAGTAGAGGGGAGTTCAAAACACCGTACTACCTTGCACGTGCATCCGCACTGCTTGTCCCAAGGCGGCCAAGCAGTCGCACATGGGAGCTAGACTACTTAGGTTCTAGTCGTGCCAGTTCCTGGCGGACCACTTCGTCGGGCGGGAAGCGGCCTTCCGATTGCCAGCGGCGATACTGCGCTTCGAAGCCGGCGATGACCGGTGCGAGTTCTCGGGCGGAGGTATCGGTCAGGCGGTCGATGAACAGGACACCATCCAGATGGTCGGTCTCGTGCTGGACCGCTCGGGCTGCCAATTCGTCCAGGGCGTATTCGAAGCATTCCCCCTTCAGGTTGAACGCTTCGACCGTGATCTTGGCTGCACGTTTCACGTTGCCATACATCTGGGGAAAGCTGAGACAGCCTTCTTCACCTTCGGTCGTTCCCTTACGGCGCAGGATTTCGGGATTGAGGAAGACGAGTTCTTCCTCTTTCACATCCTTATCGCCGGCCAGATTCAGAACGAAGATGCGGTACGGCAGTGCGACCTGGTTAGCGGCCAGGCCGATTCCTTTCGCGGCGTACATCAACTCGAACATCTCTTCGACGTTGCGCCGAAGTTCAGCGTTGACTTCGCGAATGGGTTGCGACTTCCAGCGCAAGGCCGGGTGACAGTACGGGACGATTTCCATCGTGCTTCGGTTGATCCCAAAATGCTCAAATTTGTCAGACCCACGATTATACGGGGGTCCGCGAGCACTTTCGAGTTTCAAGCCGGGCGAATCGACTCAAATCAAAAACAGCCTGCCGAACACAAATGGCCCTGCAGGCTGGTGTACCACATCACGAACGGGCCGCACGTCGCATTAGTGCTGATAGCACCTCTGTGTCGCGTTGAAACATGGGCTAGACCAAGCAGTTTTCTGCTCGCGGGATGCCACCGTTAAGTGGGATGCCCGTTAGTACGGTGGCAGAGAATTCGTGGGAACCACGACCGTCTGCGTATATCCGCCTGGGGAGGCCATGATTGGGGTACCGATGATGGCACCGTTGCTCACGGAAGCAGTTTGGGTGAAACCGCCAGCATAGGCAGTTTGATCGTAGGACTGGGCCATCGTCGATTGCGGAGCGTAGTACGCACCACCGGTGGGGCATCCACCGCATGGTTGGCAGCGATTCGCGCCCCAACCACTGAGGCAGCCACAGCAGCCAACCGAGTTAATGGAGATAACCAGACCCGTGAGTAAAAATGCAATTCGCTTGGACATGACGCTTCCTTCGTGTTCGACCCGTCCGGACAGGAATGGAGATGTGATTGACCAGGATTAAGTCCTGCGACCGGTGGGAGGTCCGGCCTGCCCTGACGGAGTGAATCCGGCGAGGCGGAGGGTCGTATACCTGAGGAAGCCAAAAGGCGCAAAGGCCAATTTTCGAAATTTTCAGCAGGAACCAAAGATTTCTCTCAAGTTTCAAGCGGCGACATCCGGGCAAGTTCTTTACCGCCACCTCAATCGAAATCAATAAACATGTCGCAAACAATTACCAAACAATACTTAACAACAAAGAATCAGCTGCAAAAAGGCTCGCATCAGAGGTGGGAAACACGTGATAAGCATGTTTTGTGCCACCGGCAGTTATTGCCGGTCTTTGGTCGCTTCTTACAAAAACTTGGCTGAAGTATGTTCGGCCAGGTCCGCAATCATCCGACGTGTTGCTGCTTCGGCTGCAGCTTCCCACTGCTTAGCCCCAAATTGTTCGGCGTAGGGGGCCGCGCGATAGGCAAAGTTGATCCCGCGTGAGTTATTCACGAGTGCCCCCAACCCCGTCGAGGTGAACGCCGCACCGACATCGGCGGCCGCTCCGCCCTGACTTCCGTAGCCAGGAACGAGCAGTGGCACGTGAGGCATCGCCGAGCGGAGTTCGGCCAACTCTTGAGGGTATGTCGCCCCCACGACGGCACCAACACAGCCGAAGCCGTCGACTGCGGTCTGTTCGGATAACTCTTCGACAACCTGCGCGACATGTCGATAGATTGACTGTCCATCCGCTTGCCGATCCTGGAACGAGGCTGAGCCGGGATTACTGGTTTTCACCAGGACGTAGATTCCGGCTCCCCGTTCGGTGGCGACTTTGACGAACGGTTCGAGTGTGTCCCGTCCCAAATA
>DASYEA010000639.1:0-3000 GCA_036499265.1 Schlesneria sp.
TCTTGCGCACAAACTGTTGTCGGCAAGTCAAAATCCCCAGATAGGGGCCGCCAAACTGCAACGGAGTTCCCAGCGACTGACCTTCGGCAACGGCAATATCAGCGCCGAGTTCGCCGGGGCGTTTCAACAAGCCGACGCTCAAGGGATCGAAGGATTGAACCAGCAAAGCCCCGTGCTGATGAGCCACCTTTCCGATCGAAGCCACGTCTTCCAGACATCCGAAGAAATTCGGGTGCTGCACCAGGATGCAGGCGGTTTGATCGTTAACGACTGCTTCGAGGTCGGCCAGATTCACCGTTCCGTCGGGTGTCGGAACCAAGACCAGTTCAGTTGATTTATTGACCAGATATGTTTGCAGCGTGTGAACGTATTCGGGGTTCGTCGAACCAACCACAACAACTCGCCCGAGCCGCCCGGTACAGCGAATCGCCATCAAGACGGCTTCGGCGGCACCACTGCCGCCGTCGTACAAACTGGCGTTGGCGACATCCAGGCCGCTGAGTTCGGCGATCATCGACTGGAACTCGAAGAACGCCTGCAGCGTCCCCTGACTTGCTTCAGCCTGATACGGCGTGTAAGCCGTATAGAACTCACCGCGCGAAGTGATTTCGTCGACGACACTGGGAATGAAATGGTCGTACGCGCCTCCACCCATGAAGCAGGCTCGCGACGACGCGCTGGCATTGCGAGTCGACAGTTCCCGCAGATGCTGCTCCAACTCCAGTTCGGTCAGAGCTCGTGGCAGATCCAGGGGTTGCTTCAACTGCAGGTCGGCCGGAATCTGATCCAGCAACGTCTGCAATGAATCGACGCCAATTCGCTGCAGCATCTGCTGCTGCTCGTCGGCCGTGGTGAACAAATAAGACACGCGATCAATCTCCAAGGGATATGGCAGCGGGTCGTTGCGACGATCCATCACATCGCCACGGGATAATAGTGACGTGCCCGGCAACGACCAGTGACCAAGCGACGACTAATGCTTTTCTGCGTCGCAGTGAGCCTTATAGGAAGTCTGATTCAACAACGATGACAGTTCACCGGCATTGCTCAGTCGCACCTTGATCATCCAGCCCGCGTCGAACGGGCTGCTCGTCAGCAGGTCCAGGTGATCGGGCAGCTTTTCGTTACGAGCGATGACTTCACCGCTGACAGGTGAATAGACATCGCTGACCGCTTTCACGCTTTCCACTTCGCCAAACGGCTGGCCTTGAGTGACCTTTTTGCCGATAGGCGGCAGATCCGCGTAAACCAGATCGCTCAACAGATGAACTGCAAAATCACTGATTCCGATCGTGGCGACATCACCTTCGACAGCAGCCCATTCGTGAGTCTTGGTGTATTTCAGTGTGGTGGGGTCCATGCAGGCGAAGTCCTTTCGCGTGAGAGAAATTCAAGAGTATTTCCAATCGAAACTCGCGATCAACTCGCGAGGTTCGATCAACATTTATTTAGGGACATGGCGGCGAAGGTGCGTCCGCCTGCTCGTATTCCGCAATCTTGGCGATTCGACGAGCATGCCGCCCCCCTTCGAACGGAGTCGACAACCAGAGTTCGATCATCCGCGACGCCAGACGCTCGCCCAGCAAATCTGCCGATAGGCACATCACATTCGCATCGTTGTGTCGGCGGCTCATCTCGGCAGAAAGATCGTCGTGACAAAGGGCTGCGCGAACCCCTTTGAATTTGTTCGCTACGATACACATGCCAATCCCGGACCCACAAATCAGGATTGCCCGATCAGCCTTGCCCTCCGAGACAGCCCGCGCGGCCTTGGCTCCAAAATCCGGATAGTCACAGACCTCGGAATTTGTCGGACCCAAGTCTTGGGCTTCGTGATGCAATTCGATCACCTGGGACAGAATCCTGTCCTTGATATTGAAGCCACGATGGTCACTGGCAACCGCGATTTTCATGAGTCCCGTTCAATTACTTAGCGTATTCGGTCTTAAGACCGCATCTCGAGGGCGTGTCTCTGCTGGTCGTTAACTCGCCTCGATATCATCCAGCAGCTTGACGATATGTCGTTCAATTTCCGCTTTGCAACTTTCGTAATCCCGACGCGAACCGCCGTACGGATCGCTCACATCCTGACGCTCCGCCGACAGCATCCGCACGCGGCATGCCAACTCGGGAAACTCATTCAGGATGACCTGCTGATGTCCGCGAGTCATCGTGACCACATGGTCTGCTTGAATCAACAAACGCTCAGTCACCGGCTGGCTTTCGTGCGTCCGCAGATCGATGCCTTCCCCTTCCAAGACCGAGACGGCTTCGACTGCCGCTTGCGCACCGATCCCCGCTGACAAACCGGCAGAGAGCACGGCATAGCCACGGTCCATCAGTTCGTCTTCGGGACACTCCAGCTTCTCGGCCAGGCGACGGCGGAATAACGCTTCTGCCATGGGGCTGCGGCAAGTATTTCCCGTGCAGATGAACAGATAGATCTCGCTGACCAGACGATCAATATTGCGAGCCGAAATCATTCCCTGATGAACCAGATCCCATTGTTCGCCCTGAAAACGAACGGTGGTCGTCGGCTCGCCATATCGGCATGGCCCATCGTCGATCACCAATGCAACCTGCTCGCCAAACATCTCTGCAGCATCTGTCGCGCTACGGGCCAACTTCAAATTTTTCCCGCGATCCGAAGTGACGACCAAGGGAGCAGGGCTTAATTGTTGGACATGCAAGATCGCTTCGTGGGCAGGGACGCGCAAGGCCACGGCTGATCGATCACCCGACAACAATTGACGAGTAGCCGGCGGTAGCGACTCGAACAACCCGTTGAGTGCCGAGGTCTCAAACTCAATCGTCAGCGGACCGGGCCATGCTCGACGAGCCAGCTTGTCGGCCGCATTCGGCATGTTCGGAACATAGTCGTGGGCTTCTTGTGGCGACTTCAGCGCTAATACAGCCTCACCCGAGGAGACAGATCGAAGGCGTTCGACCCCTTCCTCGCTCAGTGCCCCAGCCGCCGCGATATAACCCGTCTCGGTCGGG
>DASYEA010000640.1:0-7019 GCA_036499265.1 Schlesneria sp.
TTCCAGAAATTCAAACGAAATCTGCTGCTGCTGTTTCAGATCCTGCTCTTGTGCTGCCTTGTGCTGGCCGCGATGCAGCCGTACCTGTCGAGTGGCACGCAGCAACATCAGAACCTGCCGGTCCTGATCGATACCTCCGCCAGCATGGGAGCGTTAGACAGCCCCGGTGGGAAGTCACGCCTGGATGAGGCGAAGGAAAAGGTCGGCAAGCTGATCGACGATCTTTTGCCGGGTCAGCAATTGTGCTTGATCTCCGTCAATGGCGGGGCACGTCGTTTGACAGACTTCACCAGCAACAAACGACTGCTGCACGAGTCGCTCGCACAACTGAAGGTCAGCCAGGTTGCCAGTCATCTGGAAGACGGCTTCCGCTTGGCACAGGCTCTGTCGCGAGCGTTCCCTATCGATTCGGTGATGTTGCTGTCCGATGGAAATGTTCCCCGCGAAGTCGAGTTCGAACTCCCCTTCAAGCTGAACTTTCAGCGACTGAAGGCGGGTGGCGCGAACATCGGGATCACCGACTTGAACGCTCGTCGTTCGCGAAATGGATGGGATGTGTTCGCTCGCGTCGAAGGATCGAAAGATGCGAAGACACTGGCCGAGTATGAACTGCTGCAGAACGGGAACGTCATCAAATCGGATTCGATCTCGATCGAAGGAACGAAGGCCGAGCGGTTGGTATTTAAGGTGGCGGCCGAGGTGGCGATGTCGATCGAAGTTCGGATCAAGCCCGATGAGTTCGATTCGCTGCAGTCCGACAATGTCGCCTATCTGGATTTGCCCAAGCCACGGCCACTGGCGGTCTATTGCCCGACGGACATGGAGAGCTTCCGCAAGGCGCTGGCAATCATTCCGGATATCAACTTGTATCCCGGAGACGAAGGCGCGCCGACCGCTGTCGATCTGAAGTTCGCTCAAGGCCCTCTGTCATCGGGGCCCGAAGCGCGAGTCAATTTCAACGTTGGATATGTTCCCGAAGACATTGCCTCGCTGGTCGAGATTGAATCCGGACTTGCCGAAATTGTCGACTGGCAACGGACCGCTCCGCTGCTGCAGCATGTGCAATTGCTGGACGTCCAGATCGGCGATCAGCCGAAACTGACAAAGGGCGTGACGGAGCGAGACTTTGAATTGGCGGGCTACGAGATCCTGGCTCAATCGCGCACCGGGCCCTTGATCCTGGAGCGAAGCGGCGGTGGTCGAACAGACTTTCAGTTCCTGTTTCATCCCGATCGATCATCGCTGGTGTACCGCGTGGGCTTTCCGATTTTGGTGCAGAACGCAGCTCAAGTCGCATTGACTCGTGCCGCGCTCTCCGAAGCGAAGGCTCTTCCGGCCGGATCGTTGCCGCCGCGAAAGGTGCAGCCCGAAGCGGAGTATCGCGTGTCGGGACCGGACGGCTTTACGGATTCGGCCAAGAGCGACAAAGATGGTTTCCTGATGGGACTGGGGGCACCGTATGTCGGCATGTATGAGGTGACCGGCGAGTCCGAACCGCAACGGATTGGGGTCAGCTTGCTGTCGTCGCAGGAATCGTCGATGAGCTCTGTCGAGAAGTTGAACTTCCCTGAAGTCTCTGTCGGCGCGGCCACGCAAACCGTGAAGACCGACCAACCGCTGTGGGGTTGGTTTGCGTTCGCAGGGTTATTGTTCTTGATCCTGGAGTGGTGGTACTTCCAGAAGAAGCCCGCGGGAGTTCCAGGATGAACGCCTTCATTGCGTTGAACTGCTGTTTTCGAGTTCGCCATTGGGGCCGTGCCGTTGGTTTGTTCGCATGGTTGCTGCAGCTTGTCAGCGCGACGGCGTGGGCTCAGGACAAGTCGATTGAGATCGAGCAATCGGGGATGCAGCCGACGATCCAGGTCGGTCGTCCGATCCCGACGTGGTGGGATGTCAAAATTCGCGGCAGTGCGTTGGTCGAGGGGCGGATCGAATTCCAGTTGAAGAACATGTCGAAGCTGCTGGCAACCGTCACGACGGAAGACTTGGCTCTGACGGGACCTCAGCAGCGGATCAAAGTGATGTTGCCTCCGATTAACGACGATGAAACGATCGATCAACTGCAATTGCAGATCAAGTTTCATGGGAAGCGATTCAACCAGGATCTCGGCGCGCACATCCTGCGCGTGGCGATGTCGAAATCGCGATCCTTCATGGTGCTGATGGGCGCGTCGCGACTCACCCCGAAGCGTTCCGCGGAACGCGATCGGATCAATCGGCGCCTGGCGTTCGAATCCATGGCCACTGGACTGGACGAATCTGTCAAGACAATTGTCACATCGCTGGAACCAGCGGATATGCCCCAGGAACCCCTGGGCTATTGTGCCTACGAACTGGTGGTATTGACGGGTCCCGAGTTCAGAACGCTCAAGAAACCGCAGTTGGAAGCGCTCGCCGCTTGGGTTCGGGCCGGGGGCAGCTTGTATCTGGAACCAACAGGTGTTCTGGAATCTTATCACGTGGAGTTCCTGCGGAATTTGACGGCTTTCGGCCCCAGCGACCTGGTGATTCAACCCGATTCGAAGGGACGATTGATTCCCGGCACGATCTGGAATGACGAACGATTGTTGTTGCTGCGAAATGGCCTGGGTCGGATTGCCTTGCGAGTCGACGATGAACATCCCGATGAATCCTTCGACACGCCCGCCTGGCGAGAAGCAACCGCCTTCTTATGGAGACTGCATGCCAAGCAGATCCAGCTGGTTAAAGAAACTCCAAAGTTAAAGATGAGTGAACTGCTGGGAACGAATCGGGTCGATACGCCTGTGGGCCAATTCAACATTCAGTCGGGACGACTGTCGCTTCCGTTGCTGACATCGACGACCGAGTTGCTCGACTGGCTGATGCCGGACGGCGTGCGGATGGTCCCGTTGTGGGTGCTGGCCGCCATCCTGTTTTCGTTTGTAATTGTGATCGGCCCGGTGGACTACTTCGTCCTGGGCAAGCTGAAGGCTCGGAAATTTACCTGGATCACGTTTCCGCTGGCGACATTGCTGGTCACGGGCCTGACGGTCTGGATCACGAATCGCTACATGTCGTCGTCGGAAACGCGTCGCGGCATGGTGCTGCAGGACATCGGCGACGACGGCTCGATCGTTCGCTCCAGTCGCTTCGAACTGCTGTTCATTGCCTCGTCGCGGGCCATCACGACGGACGTACGCAAAGGAGTGTTTTCGGTGTTGGGGAAGGGGCAGCCGATCAATGAAGATCCCTTGTTCCAACCGCAGTCTCGAATGATTCGTCGCGGTCGAGGGATAACGGAAGTGACCGAGAAGAAATCGCCGCAAATGGCCGGTCGCATTCCGACCGAGTTCACCGTGACGCAAGAGCTGGCGAAGTGGACGCCCCAGTTGAACCGCCTGTTCTGGATTCCCGGGCCCGCGCAGGAAGACAAGATTGACTGGCAAGCTCTGTCGGATGGCGTCACCGAGGAAATGCTGCGAAGTCACAAGCTGTCCGGCGAATTTCAGGGGTTGGTCATACAGCAGTTTGGTCCTCAGGCCATGGTCGCGTGTCTGGACGGGCAGGCGAGGTGGGCGTTCAATCAGCATCAGTCCAGCTGGCGGTCCCGGAACGGCGGGCAATTCCGTCCTGTCAGTCCTTACGATCCCATCAATGGGCTGTATCAACAGCCGCAGCTTCCCGGGGAAATGCAGCACCAGCCGGAATTGTTTCGCTGGTTGTATCAGCATTCGGTCGCTGCCTCTTTTGGTCTGTTCACGGTAACCTCGCAAGTTGGTCCGACGGGCGGTGCCGACCTGAATGATCTGCCGATCCTGGATGACACCGACTCCGACCAGCGGCTATTGATCGTGGTGGTCCCACGTGAGGACGACTATCTGGTCTATCGAAAATTGATTCGCAAACGGAAATAGATCTGGACGTGGTGAACGACATTTCAAATACGGAGGTTTCGGCAGCACCGCCACAACCCGGCCTGCTGGCTCGCTGGTGGCCCGCGATCAAATGGACGCTGTTCGCAGCAACGATGTATTTCGTTGTTAAGCGAGCCGTCGCACTCTGGCAGTCGAGCCCTCCGACAGAATTGCGAGTCGATGTCTGGTGGTTGATCCCCGCCGCGGCTCTGTATCTGATTGGTTGGTTCCCTTCGATCTGGTTCTGGCATGCCTTGCTGAAGCGGCTGGATCAGCACGCCGGTGCGTACGAGACGACTCGCGCTTACTTCATCGGGCATCTGGGCAAGTACGTGCCGGGCAAAGCGATGGTGCTGTTGATCCGAGGCGCGTTGCTGAAACAGGCTAATGTCAGTCCGGTCCTGGCCGCGCTGACAGCGGCTTACGAAACCCTGGTTTCCATGGCCGCCGCGGTGGCGATCTCGGTCGCCTTGGCCCCTCTAGCAATTCCCGATGCCATGTGGGAACGTCTGCCATCGTATCTTCACTTTCTAAGACAGCAGCCTTTCTGGGTTCCATTGATTGTCGTGATCGCCACCGTGGTGAGCACTCCATTCAGTGCGTGGTTGTTTACTCAAGTGGGACACAAAGCGTTGCCGCGCGGGACGGATGCGCCGGCCGCGGGAATCTCCGCGACGTTGGTGCTGCAGGGCTTGGCGGTGACATCGCTGAGCTGGATCTGCAATGCGTTCAGCCTGGGCTGCACGATTCAATCGATCTCCGATGAACAAGTCAGTCTGTCGCAATTTCCCGTCTGGCTGGCCAGCGTGACACTGTCGACCTTTCTCGGCTTCGTGGTGCTGATTGCCCCCGGTGGTCTCGGCGTCCGCGAATGGGTTCTGGTGGAAGTCTTGAAGGATCAGCCCTCTATTGGAAGTGATAAAGCCATCGTTGCCGCCGGTCTGTTGCGGCTGGTCTGGTTTGTGGCAGAACTGGTCATCGCGGGGGTGCTGTATCCGATCAAGCCCCGCAGTGTGGTTCCTGTGGCTGCCGCCACGCCGCTCTAAAGAAGGCTGTCTGAATGTGTCGCCTGTCATTCGTATGGCACCTACTTCTTCTCAGCGGCCGATCGTTCTGGTGGCAAGCTTCCGGGGCTGATTGCTTGGTGGACGTATCCGGGCCGAACGCGATCGAGATCAACGGTAGCCCGAGGATATTCCACTCGGAGCTATAGCGATCAGTTCGTTTTTGTTTAGCGGCAGCAGTCATCGGCTTTGTCCAAAGTAGTAGGCAGCACTCCGTGTGCCGTGCATTTCGTATTTCGTTAACGACTGGTTTACCGCGGAACAGCGACTTGAGAATCAAAAACTGACGGCATGCGGAGTGTGCCTACTACTTTGGGGTCGTTGTGACATTGCCGAGCGTCATGTGAATCTGTTGCTCGACCATCGTGCGGTATTTGCCTCCTTCTGACATCAGTTCCTGATGAGTCCCTGTCTGGCTGATGCGGCCGTTTTCCATGACCACGATCACGTCGGCACCGGCAATCGTGCTCAGGCGATGCGCGATCACGAAGCTGGTGCGGCCTTTCATTAATAGACTCAGGCTTTGTTGAATCAATCGCTCGCTCTCGGTGTCCAGGTTGCTGGTCGCCTCGTCGAGGACCAGCAGCTTGGGGTCGGCCAGGATCGCCCGCGCGATGGCCAGTCGTTGCCGCTGTCCACCACTCAGGCGGACGCCGCGTTCGCCGATCACAGTATTCAGTCCATCGCTGAGGCGATCGATGAATTCCATCGCATTGGCCGCTTCGGCGGCGGCTCGAACCTCGGCTTCGGAGGCATCTCGGCGAGCGTATGCGATGTTCTGACGGATCGTGCCGTCGAACAGAAATACATCCTGCTCGACCACACCCAACAGTGCCCGGAACGATTCCACGTCGTAGTCGCGCAGGTCTCGCCCATCAAGGGTCACGCGACCCGATGTCGGATCATAGAACCGAGCCACCAGATTGCTGAGCGTCGTCTTGCCCGCTCCACTGGGTCCGACGAGGGCCACGGTCTGGCCCGCCTTCACCGACAGCGAGACATTGGTCAGCGCGGGGATGTCGTTGCCGGGGTAAGTGAACGAAACATCTTCGAAGGCAACGGCACCGGCCACGTCACGCTTTTCGGCTCGGAGTGAATCCGGGTTGGACGGCATCTCGCGCGATTCGGCGAGTAGATCCAGCACGCGATCCAAACCACTCAGGCTGTTCTGAAACTGCGTCGCACTGGAAGCCAGCGTCGCGAGTGGCTCGAGCAACATCAGCAGGTAGACTAGGAACATCATCAGGTCACCGACGGTCATGTGTCCTTCGAGGACTCGCCAGCCGCCGTAGAAGAGCAGGGCGGCGCTGGCCATCGGGATCAGCGCTTCCCACACCATCTCGACGATCCGCATCCACCACCAGGCGTACAGTTCCTGTCGCGCCATCAGATTGTTTTCGGTGGTGAACCTGGCTGCCTCACGCTTCTGCCGACTGAACGCGCGGACGATCCGCATGCCAGCGAACGCTTCCGTGGCCGAGGCATCGATCATTTCTCGCTGCTTGCGGATCACGCGAAATTGGGGCCGAATGCTGTTGATCCAGGCTCGATGAGTGAGGAACACCATCGGCAGCAGAATCACGGCACCCAGCAGCAGCGTCCAGTCGACCCAGGCCAGAATGATCAGGCTGCCGATCAGTTGGATGACGGCTCGCCAGGGGTTGAACAGCATGCCGAAGACCAGTTCCCCCACACTGCCGCCGTCTTCGCGCAGGATCGACGCGACGCCGCCCGAACGCAGTTCCTGCACTCGATGCAGCGGCAGTCGCACGGCATGTTCAAAGACAGCGCGACGCAGGTTCAACTGGATCTGCTTGGAGATCCGTGTCGCATACCAACGACCCCAGATGTGAACCAGCAGCTTCAGCAGCGTGACGGCCGACACCGCCAGCACGGTGGCCAGCAGCAGCGACTTGGGATCGGCCAGCGACGGAAACCGCTTCAACCAGAACTCGGGAAGCGTCTTCCCCGTCAGGCCGTAGTCGATGATGAACTTCGTGCCAGCCGGTGGCAGCAGGCCCAGCACCGTCGAAATCGTGACCGAGACCAGGATCGCAATGACCGCTCCGCGGAACGGGAC
>DASYEA010000641.1:0-14194 GCA_036499265.1 Schlesneria sp.
GGTCGCCTGCGTCGCCCCACACTTCGATCTGCCCGGCATTCGCCACATAGTTGCTCAACGAGAACGTCGCCAGCGTGTTCGCCCCGGCCCCGCAGCCGTCGACGACGTTGTACACGCCTGTCGCAGAGACATCTGACGGGCAACGATAGGTTGAGACAGCGGTGAGAGCCTGAGTCGCATTGCTAGGATGCCAGGATGGCAAGTTGACGTTGAACGAATTGTAGAGATTCCCCTTTTCGAGTTGGGGCAGCAACATCATCAACATTGTCCAACCCGGACCATTGTCTCCGTTACCGTTTGGCGTCCCCATCACCGGATCGGCATTCGGTTGTACCAGATAAGAGGGTGGAAAAACCTGGTGAGTGTCGTGGTAGTTATGAAGCGCTAAGCCGATCTGCTTCAAATTATTCTTGCACTGCGTTCGCCGCGCCGCTTCCCTGGCTTGCTGAACGGCTGGCAACAACAGTGCGATCAAGACGGCAATAATCGCAATGACGACTAATAATTCAATCAACGTGAATCCACGCATGGATTTTCGATTTAGCATGATTCCCTCAAAGAAGCCAAAGATAGGCACGTACCGCGAACCAGCGAAGTTCTTGCCAGGCAAGAGTGCGGGCGGTCAGGCGCTGTCAGACATCGTTCGCGAATCTCGGGAACATCCCGATTCACGAGCACAATTGGCGTCTAGATGAGAGGTGGGCCGCGAGAAACCGGCCGACAAAGGAACCGCGCCGATGATTGCGGTCCGGTAGTGGCAGCGAGAACTTCTGTGAGTTCGCAATAGGCCACCGCAGGAGATTCAATGATTGACGCGAATGGCTGCGCTAATACGTGGCACAGCGGGCAATGCTCATCATGATCCGGCGCGTGAGGGGGCTGAGCGGGCACCTGTTCTTTCGAATCATTTGCCGTTGTCGAGCCGCCGTCGCACACGTGATGGCCGCAAGAACAACGCTTCACCAGCGGTGTGGTACCGCTTTCGCGAACGCCGGTCGCGGCAGGCAATACATGCTCGTCAAGCTGATGCCATGGCGCAACGATCAACATCACCCAGACATGGGCGACGACCGCAAGCAAGGCCACAGTTTTCATCAGCCGACCGGACACGATTCTGAAATCCAAAGAGACGATCTTCGCCGACGAAAACCCGCCGCGCGACCATCTTACGCCTTGTGCAATAGGATTGCAAAAGCAATATTGTGCAAACGCACAATTCCTGTTCGGATTTTCAGAATTCGTTTTTTTCCGATCGGCGGGTAGCCGCTGGGACAGGTTCGCTCAGCTACAGGTCAGGCAATGACCGCGCACCAGGATCTCTGTGACACTTCCCACTTGCGAAAGTTGTTTCAGCGTCGACTTCGGCAGATCCAGCTCATGCAGGCAGGTGACTTGCCCGCATCGGACGCAAACGAAATGCGGATGCTGACCTCCGTGCTCGTGGTCGGCATCTCGAAGCTCGAAACGCCAGACGTGGTCGCCTAGCTCGGTACGCGAGACCAACCCCGCCTCGGCCAGATCATTCAGATTGCGGAAGACAGTGGCTTTATCGAATCCCAGCGGTACTAGATCAACCGAGATCTCCGCGTGCGTTGCCGGGGCCTTTGACTTCTGCAGCCATTGCAACACTGCCGTGCGAGCGGCCGTGCTGCGCAGCCCCGCCTTCGCCAGCGTCTCGCGCGTTTGAGCGATCGATTCAATGTCCTGCTTGCGTGCCATCACATCCACCAAAGGTTTGTTGACGCTGGAACCTCATGTATAGTACACGTCTTCAAGCGACTGACAAACCTACGGCAGCACGACTGCCTCGCCCGAACGCTTACGTGCCAACCGTGGCGAGGCTGTTCGCAGCAGGCTGCAGTGCCCCGTTCATCGCTCGTCCTTGCAGGACCAGTTGATGAATAAACTCCAATTTCTCGACCACGGGCGAGACGAAGATTTCCGGGACGATATCGAGTAGTCCGAAGCTTCGGCTGACTTCGTTGAAGATGATTCCCAAGCGCTGATATTCAGTCACCATTGAGACCAAATCAGACTCGATTGGGTTCATAGGATTGTCGAGTCCGTTGTGCGAAGCGGTGTCCAGAGTACTGATCATGTCCAGATAGCTGGCCCAAGTCTCGGCAAAGTCTTCCCAAGGGTGCATCGTGGCATACCCACTGATGAATGATTCTCGCCATTCGGGAAGCGGGCCGTTTTTGTAGTACCCTTCAAGTGCGTCAGCGTAGGTCGGCTGATTGTGATCGCCGAAAACGGAGATGAATTCCGCTTCGCAGCGTCCCTTCACCAGCAGATCCCAATAGAAATGGCCGATTTCGTGTCGGAAATGGCCGATCAGAGTGCGCTGGGCTTCGCCAAGATCGACACGCAGCTTTTCTCGTTCCACGTCATCAGCTTCTCGGATGTTGATCGTGATGCAACCGTTGTCGTGGCCGGTATAGACATTTTCGGATTTCCCAAAGGAACGCCAGAAATCGTTTGGTCGAATGACATCGGCTTTAAAGTCGAACCGCAGCGGGGGATCGATTCCGTCGCTCGCTTTGCCATAAGGCAGGCCGAGCTGATCCAGATCGTAAAACAGCCGTCGTTTGGCGGACTCCAGACGTGCCCACTTTTGCAGGTTACCAGGCACCGTCAAATCGGGAATCGTTTCACTAAATCGACAGCAGTCGCAGAGATTCTGTTCAGCGGCGGTCGAGGCAGAGACGCATCGATTACAGATGTTGTGTTCCACGTAGTTAAAACACTTCTGGAGTTCCGCGTTGCACTCAGAGTTTCCACATTGGAGTCCTCCTGTCGCCGTCGGCAGAAGTGCGACCAATTCCCGGCAGCACGGACAGAACCCAAGCTCATTGCCACAGGCAATGCACTGGCTATTGTCGAAGAAAGTTTGGTTTCCACACGTGCAATGAAAGCTTCGCATCGAACAATTCCCTGGTAGGCCCCTGCAGGTCAGCGCTGCAATAGACCAAAATAGGCCTCCTGATCGCCAACAACTTCGCGAAATACCGCGATACGCAATTTCCATTCCTGTACGCGACGACAGCAAGATTCGCGTGAATTGTGTTGTGAACGACCTCAGAGTCGACGAGGAACAAATGGTCAAAGCATCAATCTCCTCAACGCCAGCCGTAGGCTCGACTTTGACCATCCCTTCGGATTGAATGTCCGCCGCCCACGATTCTCGGCGACTTCCAAGGATCCTGACCGCCACCTTTGTTGTCGTCACCCTGATCTTCTTCCGCTAACGATTGAGACGGAAATGGCTAAGCCCTCGAAACGCTCCAAGAGTGCCACTAAAAAAGCAGCGACGGCTGCAAAGCCGGTTTCAAATGTTGCGCTTCGCAACGGGCTCATTCGAGGCACGGTCGCCGCCCTGCTGGTGATCCTGTTGGGCTTGGCCTTGCTCGATTACAGGTCGAAGCAAGAAGCGACAACGACCGCGACTGGCTGGCGAGAGGCCCTTCGAGCGAAGGATGAGATGAAGGAACTCAACAGGTCCGCATTCAAGAAACTCCCCGTGGTTGGCCAGCCAACCATCACGTCGTTCCAGTCGGCAACCCGGTCAGCCACCGAGAACTCTACCGATACATACTCCTGGAAAGGGATCTTCCGCACCTACAGCGTCAAAATCGCCTTCGGCTTGGGCAACGATCCCCCCGTCGAGTCCATTGATGGCCCGTAAATTGATAGCCCGTAACAAGTAGCCCTCTCGCTTCCGTGAGAAGTAAGCCAACTGCGAATCCGCATGCCTTCGCACACCGGAACAGAATGGCAATCACAACACCGCGTTCATCGGCTGACTTCTCGCGGAGAGAAGGCTACTTCAGATGACCCATGACGAAGCTTCCGTCTACTTTGCGGCCGTGGCTGGTTTTAGTTCGGTTTGCTTCAGCAACCAAACTCGAGGAATCGGGCGTTGTCCTTCGAGACCGGCCTTCGGGGTCACCGTGTTGCCTGGTTGAAGCGGTTGTGGCACCTTCAACTCGGAGGGATCGGCAACGGCATTGACTTGACGCGTCAACTGCTGGTCTTCCAGCACTGCCAGTCGCTTCTCAAGCTTCTCGATCCGAGCCATCAGCTCGGTCATCGGGCTGGCGGGTGCAGACTTCTCTTCATCGGCGTGCGATGTCGACAACCAAGTGCCGACGGCACAAACCAACGCCAAGCCCAGAAATGTGTAACGAGTCATGTGAGGCATCCTTTCGTCCCATGACAGACAATTCGACGACGCAGTCTCAATCCATTGAGAGCACGTTGAGACAGAGCCGAGTTTCTCGACTCTGTCTTATCGTTCCGCTTTCGATTCGTTGCGAAGGCTTTTGAGCAAGCCCGCGTTCTTCGCGAACGCAGCTACAAGAAACGATCATTTTTCCACTAGTTACGGAAGTCTTCGAACAGCAGCGTCGACAGGTATCGTTCGCCACTGTCTGGCAGAATTACCACAATTGTTTTCCCTGCCGCTTCTGGTCGAGCAGCCACCTTGAGTGCGGCGGCCATCGCGGCCCCACAACTGATCCCTGACGTGATTCCCTCTTCGTTCATTAACCGCTTGGCCATCGCGAATGACTCGTCGTCCGTGACTTGAACGACTTCATCGATCACGCTGCGATCCAGGATGACCGGTATGAAGCCTGCACCAAGTCCCTGGATCTTGTGCTTGCCCGGGGCCCCACCCGATAGCACGGGGCTGGACGTTGGTTCGACCGCGATCGACTTGACCGGCAGCTTCTTTTCATTCTTTAAGTAGCGAGACACACCAGTGATCGTTCCGCCCGTCCCGACACCCGCGACGAAGTAGTCGACCTTGCCTTCGGTATCGTTGAAAATCTCGGGACCAGTCGTCTTGAAGTGGATTGCCGGATTGGCCGGGTTCTCGAATTGTTGAGGCATGAAGTAGCCAGGCTGAGACGCCATTTCCTCTGCCTTGGCGATAGCCCCCTTCATCCCGTCGGCACCGGGAGTCAGAATCAATTCGGCTCCGAAGCCCTTCAACATCAGCCGACGTTCAATCGACATCGTCTCGGGCATGGTCAGCGTCAGCTTGTAACCGCGAGCAGCACAGACGTAGGCCAGAGCAATCCCGGTGTTCCCGCTAGTCGGTTCCACCACGTGCATGCCAGGCTTCAGCTTGCCGGTCGCTTCGGCATCCCAAATCATCGCGGCCCCGATGCGGCACTTCACGCTGTAAGCCGGGTTGCGACCCTCGATCTTGGCAAGGACCGTCGCTTTCAACCCTTCCGTCAGGCGATTGATCTTCACCAGCGGCGTACGACCAATGGATTCTGAGTTATCCTGAAAAACTGGCATGAGGGGTTCCTTCCTGAAGCAATCTTTTGATGCAGCGACGGTTCCGTCGAGTGATCCTGATCTGTGCTCGGATATTACGCGAAGACCGCTTTTGCGCAAAGGGGTTATGGCAATTTTCGCCGGTCCTTCGTAATTTCGGCTTGGATTGACCGAGTACCGATTCCCTTTACTTCGCCAATCTCACACGAAATTTGGTGCAAGTCATTGTATGAACAACGTTAACTGACGCTCGCCTTCAATCAGTCAATTCATCCCGCCTGCCCTTGCGACGAACCCTCGTGCGTTCCAGAATGCGTTTTCTAATGAGGGCCTCTTAAAACATTAGCCAAGGCGCACCGGCGTGCTCGCCAAGTTAACGACGTATTCACTGCTCGGAATCGACGCGGCTTCCGTTGATGTTGAGGTGGATATTTCGCCAGGCGCGCTGCCGAAAACAATCCTGGTCGGCCTGGCCGAAGCGGCCGTGCGAGAAAGCACGCATCGCATTGAACGAGCCCTCGTTAATAGCGGCTACGTTCGACCGATCGATCGGATCGTTATTAACTTGTCACCCGCGGACCTGCCCAAAGATGCCGCCTCGGTCGATCTGTCGATCGCGCTAGGGTTGCTCGTGGCCAGCGGCCAGTTGGTGTCAGACGTGCTCGGTAAGTACTCGGCGGTTGGCGAACTGGCTCTCGACGGCTCAATCCGGCCCGCCAAAGGAACGCTGTCGATGGCCCTGAAGGCCAAAGAGCTGGGCATGAAGGGGCTGATCGTTCCCGCCGCCAACGCCCGCGAAGCCGCTGTCGTCGAGGGTGTCGACATCATCCCCGTCGCCAGCCTGACCGAAGCAGTCGGGTTCTTCAGCGGCCAACTCGACATTCCCGCCTTTCCGTTCAGTTGGGACGATGCCGTCGCAGAATTCGGTGGCTATCAAATCGACTATAGTGACGTCAAAGGCCAAGAGTCCGCGAAACGAGCCGTCACGGTGGCCGCGGCAGGGGCTCATCACTTGTTGATGATTGGCTCGCCCGGAACGGGCAAGACGTTGCTTGCTTCGCGCTTGGCGACCATCATGCCCGAACTCGCCCCGGAAGAGAGCCTGCAAACAACTCGGATCTGGAGTGCCGTCGGCCGCCTCGATCCCAGTCAGCCCCTCATGATACGGCGACCATTCCGATCGCCGCATCATACGATCAGTGAAGCGGGTCTGGTCGGTGGTGGCAGCATTCCGGCACCGGGTGAGATCAGTCTGGCTCATAATGGAGTGTTGTTCCTCGATGAACTTCCCGAGTTCAATCGGCGGACGCTGGAAGTGCTGCGCCAGCCGTTGGAAGACGGCACCGTGACCATCAGTCGTGCGATGGGCAGCCTGACCTTTCCCGCCAACATCATGCTAGTCGCGGCGATGAACCCGTGTCCGTGCGGCTATCGCGGCGACCCGAAACGGCAGTGCAAATGTAACCCGCTGCAAGTCGAACGCTACATCGGTCGAATCAGCGGCCCGCTGCTGGATCGTCTGGACATCCATATCGAAGTTCCTCCAGTCCCATTCCGCCAGTTGTCCGATCAATCGGTCGGCACCAGTAGCGAGAAGATGAAGACCGATGTCTACGCCGCGCGAGAAATGCAGCAGCGCCGCTTCGGCAAGAACTCGCTACGGCTCAATGGTCGCATGACTCCACCCCAGATCCGCAAATACTGCAAGCTGGAAACCGACGCCGAGTCGCTATTGAAATCGGCGATGGAAGAAATGGGCCTCTCCGCCCGAGCCCACGACAAGATCCTTCGCATTAGCCGCACCATCGCCGACCTCGCCGCCAGCGACAACATCAACAGCGACCACCTGAGCGAAGCGATCAACTACCGGACCTTAGATCGATCATTTTGGAAGTAGATCGGGCGGGTGGCGTTGGCGATGACTTCCCAGGAGCCGCAGCATGAAAACCGCTCACGCAGCACCGGGCCCCTGGTTCGTGGTGATCGATGAACCTGATTGTGTCTCGACTGCTGGCAAGAAGGCTCTGATCGGTCTGCGCGACGATGAGTTCATCGATTGCAACACCGACAGCAATGCACGGCTGATTGCTGCCGCGCCCGAACTTATGGAGGCACTCGAGAAACTGGTCGCGTGGGACGAAACCGGTGATCCGAGATCAGAAGTGTGCTTTTCTCTGGCTCGGGCAGCGATCGCAAAAGCGAAAGGTCGTACGGGGTGACGAGTACTTAGGGCGTGTGCAGTCTTCGGAACACGCCATCATCGCATCTGTGAAGGTGAGTGAGTACTCAGTACAGTGTTATCGCAATGGACTGAACGACACAACCTCCGGCCTCCGGCCGCGTGACTACATCGCCGGCCTCAAGTTGACGGCATTCGTTCGACGAGCGCTACCAACTGACGCTGCATCTCTGCTTGGCTGAGATGGACTCGTTGTCCGTGGCCGGGAAGAACCCATTCGAACTGGTATTGGGTCAGCCGCTGCATCGATTCGATCTGCTGAGGCCAGGAATGCCAGCAATGATCGGGAAAGGCGGCGAGGTGTTGCTGGTGGCGATCAAAGTACAGATGATCGCCTGTGAACAGAAAACGGTTATTGAACAGCAAGACGCAGTGACCGGAGGTATGCCCCGGAGTCGGAATGGAGATCAATCCCGGCGCCAACTCGACATCATCGAATCCCTCCAGCACGACTTCGGCGTCAGGCTGTGATGACAATTCATTCCGATGAATGTATCGCTTACTGCCGAAGTGCCGGGCGTACTTCTGCGCATCGGCCACATCGTCCTGATGAGTCAGAAAGATGTTGGCGATCCCTCCCAGAGATTCAAACTGCCGCACCAGATGAGGCAAGAACTTCGGCGAGTCGACCAGCCAATTTCTTTCGGCGTGCTGAATGAAATAGCTATTCCCACCGTACGATTTCTGCGAATTGAATCCGCAATAGTAGACGGGTGCCTCGACGAGCAGCGGAAAATCGCCCATCACCGACTTCACCGAATCGTCACCCAGTGTCCCGATCGAACCAGTCGGACAAGAAACCAACGCCTGCAACGCCGCTCGATGTTCATCAGCCGATTCCGGCTGATTCCAAACAAACGCATGATTCGGCCCCTCACGAAACACCCGAGGAGCCAGTTGGCGGCAGGTGTCACAGTCAATGCAGGTCGAATCGACAAAGAAATCACCAGCTACATTCTCGGCAACTCGAATCGCTGCGTTTGCCATAACTGCATCCCCGATTGCAACCGACGCACAAGTTCTCGATGGATTATCGCAATCGTCGTGAGTCTGTCCAATTCACTGAAGTTATGGTGGGCATGCACTTGGTGCATGAGACGGTCAACGATACTGGCGTGGTTTCGTGATGTGCTTGTCTGACGTGGACAAGCATTGGTACCACTTTTGAGTTTCCGAAACTCAATCAACGTCTCTCCGCCGGTTGGGAACCGGATCCGGCGTGAAAACTGGCGGGCCTGCTGTAATAATCGGCATCACGCCGGTCGATTTGACAAGCAACTGAGAACCGGTCCCAAAATCGATAACTGCTTGTGTCGCATTGAAGCTGACCACTTGGCCATCTGTGAGGGTGATTGACAGTTTGACTTGTTGTATCGGAATGACAGGTCGACGTGGTTTCGCAGTTTCCGAAGTTTCTTGTTCGAACGGCGAATCATCAGCGACCGCAGCACTCGCTCCAAGGCTCACTGCTGCCACAAGTGCACTACGTCGAGAAATAGCGGATAGGTCGCTCATTGATCAGATCCATCTAGTAAAATGAGATGTGGTCATCTGTAATCGATCCTACTCTTCAAGACTTGGGTCGCCAATAGCAACTGCGACCGTCAACAATAAATGAATCGTGCTGAAAATGGACCGAGGTCGATTTGCCTTGTTACGGGTTGAGGGGCTTGTTGCTATTTCGTCTCGCTGAAGCGGTAGTTAGAGTGAACGTCCCGCAACTCGAAAGTCCTGCCGGAGATTCCAGCCCATGTTACGTCACATTGGATACAACTCTGGTCTCAGTCACGATCCGCTGTCTCGCCGCAAGTGGATGCAACTAGGGGGCGTCGGCATCGCGGGGCTCTCGTGGCCGAAACTGGTGAGTGCATCGCCGACCGTACGGGATGCTGTGCCCGCTGATGCTGCCAGTTCATTTGGCAAGGCGAAGTCGGCGATCGTGATCTTTCTGGGAGGTGGCCCGCCTCAGCATGAGACGTGGGATCCCAAACCGGAGGCCCCGGCCGAGATTCGTGGTGGCTTCGGTGCGATCGAGACTCAGACGCCCGGATTAATAGTCGGGGAACTGATGCCGTTGACGGCCAGACTGACCGACAAGATTGCCGTGCTACGCGCCATGGTCACCAATGATAATGCTCACTCGTCGAGCGGTTATCAAATGATGACCGGGATCCCGCACGTTCCGCTCGGTGTCGAGAACGCGGTCTCGAAGGCTCCGAATCTGGCACCGCATTGGGGTGCCTTGATGCGGTATATCAAGCAGCAAGGTTCAAGTTCATTTCCGCCCGCGGTGACTCTGCCGAATCGAATCGCCAACACAGGGGAGATTGTCTGGCCGGGACAGACGGGTGGCTTTCTGGGGCCGAAGTATGACCCGTGGTTGTTGACCTGCGATCCTTCTCAACCAAATTTCACGGTTCCAGACCTGGCATTCCCCGCTGAACTTCCTGCGAATCGATTCGAGAAAAGGGTGGCCCTGCTGGAGCATATCGATCGACAGCGAGAGCAATTGAGCACAACGTCCGCGGTGATGAGTTTCAATCGGCAGAAGAAGCAGGCACTGGACCTGTTGGGAGGTGTGGCAGCACGGAGAGCATTTGATCTCTCACAAGAAAGTGAGGCGACGCGGAACCGGTATGGACGCACACGGTGGGCTCAGAGCGTCTTGCTGTCGCGGCGGCTGGTCGAAGCGGGGGCATCGCTGGTGCAGGTCAACTGGTGCAAGGTTATGGTGAACCCAACGGAGGAGGTTGGGACACTCACGACAAGCACAACGACCTGCTAAAGCGATTCCTGATGCCATGGATGGATCAAGCTTACTCGGCATTGCTGAAGGACCTGTCCGAGCGAGGAATGCTCGATGAAACATTGGTCGTCTGGGTTGGTGAATTCGGTCATACACCCAAATTCAATGCGAATGCAGGTCGCGATCACTGGGGGCAATGCTTTTCGATCGCCTTAGCAGGCGGTGGAGTCCGTGGCGGCATCGTGCATGGCAAGTCCGATGCTCACGCCGCGTTTCCCGTATCGGGTGCGGTCGAACCTCGCGATCTATTGGCGACGATCTTCCATTGCTTGGGACACGCTCCCGACACGGAACTGGTCGACACCGAAGGGCGACCCATTCCGCTCAGCCGTGGCCGAGTCATCACTGAGATTCTATGAAAGTGCCCTGGATAAAGTTCGCCCTCGGCCGAATTTGGCCTAGAAGCCCAAGTCTTCGCCTTCATGGGTCGCGAGGCCGATTTGTTCTTTGCCACCTTTGCGGCCGTTGTACCAGAGAAGCCACTTCTGCCCGTCGAAGATGGCATACGGCTTATAGACCGCGTCGTGGTCCCACTTGTCGTGACCGTTGCGGATGATGGGGTTGGCGGGGTGCCGTTGCCAGTTTGTGATGCCATCCTTTGATCGTGCGATGCCGATCTGGGCGTGTTCGATATCTCGAAAGCCGATGTAGAACATGGTGTACCAGTCTCCCTGCTGGATCACCTGACAGGCGGTCACTCGTTCTTTCTCCCAACTGTTCTGGGGGTCAGGGCGGAAGATCGGATTGTTCTCATGCTTGTTCCACTTCAGGCCATCTTCACTGGTCGCGTAGCCGATGGCATTCGGCTCATGTTGTTCGCCTCCCGAGTACCACATGCGGTAGAGCTTGGCTTGGTCGTCGTAGATGACGTGCGGGCACATCACGGCCACTTTCTCCCATGGGTGTTCGGCCGAGAGAACGGGCTTGTCGCTCATCCGTTGCCAGACCTTGCCATCCTTGCTGGTGGCGTAACCAATCCAAGATTTCCCTCGAGCCTGCCCGGTGTACCACATCTGATACAGGTCGTCGTGTTTGATGACGACCGGTCGGTTGAGATCGTTTTCCCAATCGGTCTTGTCGTTGGGGCCCAGCACAATTTCCGGTTTGCTCCATTCGATCCCGTCTGTACTTTCGACCAGAGCGACGCTTTTCTTTGGTCGCCACGAGAACCACATCCGGTAGGTCTCGGCCTCCTTAAGAACTGAGATATCGAAGCAGGTGCCGAGATCACCACCGAGGACCGGGTTCTTAGAATATTTCGCCCAGCCAACTGCAGTCTCAGTTGGTTGATCGATCTCGCTGGCCTGGAGCGATGCGAGAAGAAGTGCGGCGAGAATCGGAATAGTCAAAAATGTCTTCATAGCCCTCTTCCTCCTGTTAGCACTGCGTTCCCGAAGCGGCCACGCAGCGGCACGGCAGATCAACTTTACAAGAACACGCAGCACCACCTTACTCAAGAAAATCTACAGCGGCCTTCGTTCGTAGAAGCGGCTGAGGGCTCGGACACGGTGGACTTGGAAGCTGGTGGCGGCTCCGACGGCGATCAGAGTGATCATGACCAACGCAGGGTAGTGCCAGGGCTTGGTGAGGTTGGGCCGGTCGAGGAGGAGGAGCGCGAAGGCGACTTCGGAGATGGCGGTGGACCACCAGACGAGCTTTTCCTGGAACCAGAGACCGGAGACCACGATGAGGAGCGCGTAGACGATGACCAGCGTACCACTGTCGTCGTAGGCGTGTGTGAACAGGGCGGTCAGGATGCTGGCGTCGGTCAGCATCGTGCCGACTCGGGCAACGTTGGCGAGTGATTCGCGATTCAGCAAAAGCTGGAGGATGATCGACATCACGATCCAGAGACTCAGCAGGGACATCACCTGTACGTGATAAGCCAGAGTCGTGCCGTTGGTCATGAAGTAGGTCTGAATGATCAACACGCCGGGGACGAGCATGGCGAGGCGGCTGGCGAGGCCGGGTTGTCGACGAACCCAGCGTTGAATCTTGTGAACGACTCCGCCCGATTGGGCTTCGACGCTTTCGCCTTGCAGATACCGTGTCAGATCAGCGGCGAGGTCTGCTGCAGTGGCATAGCGACGTTCAGGATCTTTCTCGAGGCACTTGAAACAGATCAGTTCCAGAGCGGGCGGGATGTTCGCGACGAGTCGGCGCAAGAGCGTTGGCTCGCCTTCAAGAACTTGCACCAGCGTGTCGAGCGGATTCTCTTCTTTGAATGGAGGCCGGCCCGACAGCATTTCGTACAGCATTGCTCCTAGGCTGTAGACATCGCTGCGAACGCCGACTAATGCGTTGCGGCCTGACGCTTGTTCGGGGGACATGTAACTGGGCGTGCCGAGGATCGCGCCGGTTCGCGTCGCGCCGCCGTCCGTATCGAAGGCCTTGGCCAGACCGAAATCAGTCACCATCGGTTCACCTTCGGCATCAATGAGGATGTTGGAAGGCTTTAGGTCGCGATGAATCAATCCTTGCGTGTGCAGGTGGTCAACGGCGTGAGCGATCAGGACCATCCAGCGAGCGGCTTGCTCAGTGGGCATCGGTTTGCGGGCGATCACGGCGGACAGGCTTTGGCCTTCGACGAAGTCCATCGCAAAGAAGTGGCGGCCTGCTTCTTCGCCGACTTCATAGATGCCGACGATATTGCGATGCCGCAATCGCGCGGCGGCTCGCGCTTCGACCTGAAACCGCGCGATCTCTTCGGCCGACGCCCATTCGCTGGCCAAGATCATCTTGAGGGCGACGATACGATTGAGGTCTCGTTGTCGAGCCTTATAGACGACGCCCATGCCGCCGCGTCCGATTTCGCCGAGCAGATCGTACTTGCCGAATTGACCAGCAATGGATGAACTGGAACTGGCGGGTGCGGCGGATCCGGCCAGCATGGTAGGAGCGAATTCGGGGGCGACCTCTTCGGGGGCAGGGGCGAAACTGTCGAGCGACTTCAGGCAGTCGACCCACTCGCGCAGGTGCGGATGCTGCCGCAACAAGGCGTCTTGTTTCACGATGTCATTGGCTTGCACGGCCTGAACGAGTTCGTCCATCAACTCCGCATCGCGGACCTGATCGGCGTCGATGTCATCCGGTACTGGCAATCCCGTCACAAAGTCGACTCCACTCATAACCTGCTGACACTGGCATCGGAAACATGCAGAAGTGTCTTCAATTTCTGGATCGCGCGCCACCAGAGCATTTGCGTGGCGGGCCCCGTTCGCCCGAGTTGTTCGGCGACGGCCTCAAACGGCAATCGCTGGATGTTGCGCAGGATGATCACTTCACGATAGTCGGGGGGAAGCTGATCCATCGCTTCGGCCAGCAGCAGTTCGTTCTCGTGCTGCACGGCGATCTGGCTGGGGCTATCGGCGGGGGATTGGGGATCGATGCCGGGGGCTTTTGAATCGTCGGTGCCGACAATGGCCACCTCGCGCCGGACGGCTCGTTTGCCGTTGGCCCCATATCGCCGCGCGACATCGCACGCATTGTTCTTCATGATCTGACGCAACCACGCCAGCCATTCCTGATCCGTGCGACCTTGAAAGCGATCGAAGTCGCGATGCGCGTCAAGCATGGTCTGTTGCACAAGATCCGACGCATCGACCTTAGCCTTCATCCAGCCATCGACATTGGCGCGAGCGAGTAGTCCCAGATAGCTGCGGCAGGCGGCAAACAATCGATCCCGCGCCTCCGGATCGCCCGCTCGAGCCTGAGCCAGACAGTCTCGCAAAATGATCGACGGAGAAGTATCAGTCATCAGAATCCGCAGGCCTGGTGAAATGGAAGGCTCGCACGATCGCACCAGCGAAGTTTAGCGGTGAGGAAGGGAAGTTGGAATGGTGTTGAGGTAGGGTGCGTGA
>DASYEA010000642.1:0-5057 GCA_036499265.1 Schlesneria sp.
GCGAATCACGGCCATTTCCTTGGCCAGCTTCGCCAGTTCCGGCAACGTCTCACCGAACTGCATCCCACTGACGCTGGTCGAGATCCCCTTGGTATCCCCTTGAGTCTCACGCCCCGGCTTCAAGTCGAACGTGTCCAGATGCGTCATCGCACCATTCATATACAGAAAGATAACATGCTTGGCCGTTCCCGTCGCGGCGGACTTGTCATCATCCTTCCTGGGGCTCTTGCTCGCCGCTTTGTCATCTCCGAAGGCCATTGCACCGGGCAGCACGGTCACACCCAGCATCGCTTTCGCGGCGTATTCCAGCAGCGACCGACGCGATACAAAGTCGAGCGATTTCAATTGTGAAAGCATGGCAGACAGCCTTTATTGAACGAACAGGAATTCGCGAGTATTCACCAAAGCCCAGATCACGTTTCCATAGCCAGCGTCGCCGTGTGCCTTGATTTCAGCGTTGGCAACCTGCCGTTCGGTGGTGGTGGGCCGTCGAGAAAGAACGCTCTGGAAGATGACATCGACTCGGCCATCCATCGTCTTTTCCGCAGTGACATTCTTGTACATCATCGACTCGGGTTCGAGCAGCATGTGAGTGATCGGCCCGTTGAACATTTGCAGCACCTGGGGAACAGAGCCGTCTTCCGATGAGACTTCGATCGCCTCGCGGTCGGATTGGCCAAACTGCCGCAGGAAGTGTCCCGGTGGCTGAGGCGAAGGCAATTCGGACGCCCGAACCAGTAATTGCCCCTTGTAGCTGTAGGGTTTGTTGCGAGCGTCGCGTGACTTCTTGATATCTGACGACGCCAGCTCTTTGTTGTGCTCATAGATCATCGTGGCTGTCGCCTTGGAAAGGTCGATGTTCAAGAGCTTCGCTTCGACCCGGGCTGGTTCTTTCTGGTATTCGTCCGGCTTCGTGACCGCCATCGTGATAAAGCTGTCCCAAACCTGCTCGGCGGTCATACGTCGGAGCAACGGGCCGGGAAAATGGTATTCATCACCGGGTGTCACTTCTGCTGTGGTCGCTTCGCGCTGATATGCCTTCGTGTTGCAGACGATCCGCAGGTACTCTTTCAGATCGAATTTCACGCGGATCATTTCGGCGGCCAGAAAGTCCATCAACTCGGGATTCTCGGGCTTGGAGTCATCTTTGATGTCATCCACCGGCTCAATCTGACCGACTCCGAACAGACGTTTCCACAGGCGATTGGAGATCGTCTTGGCGAACCGAGGATTCTCTGGTGACGTCAGCCATTTGGCGAACGCCATTCTCGGAGGTTGTCCTTTTTCAACGGTGGCAGGGGGGCCAAAGATGGTCTTCGGGGCGATCTGCTGCTTGGGCTTTCCGTCTTCGTATTGATAGTCATGCGGCAATGCCAGCTTGGCTCCATTGTCATAGACTTCAAACAGGTTGCTGATCAGGAACTTGTTGTACTTGCCGCCGCCGTCAAATTTATCATCGACCTTCTTCATCTCGTCACGCAGCTTGTTGACGACGTTGCCGCCCCCAAAACGCTTGTCTCCGGCACCACGACGAGTTGCCGTTCCAAACGTGAATGCGGCCATCTCGTAGAACTCTTTCTGTGTCCAACGGTCGAAGGGGTGATTGTGACACTGAGCACAGCCGATCTGCGTTCCCAGGAAAACTCGGATCGTGTTGTTCATCGCATCCAGCGGCATTCCCGAATCGCGCAAGATATATCCCGACGCCGGGTTGTCCCACACTTTGCCTTCGGCCGTCAGCATCTCGTAGACGAACTGATCGTACGGCTTGTTTGATTCCAGGCTTTCCTTGACCCACTCGCAATACGGCCGGCCCGGCACGTTATTGGTGATCTGATTGTCCTTGAGGCGCAGGATGTCAGCCCAATAGTTGTAGAAGTTGCTCGAATAACCCTCCTGGCCCAACAGCACGTCGATCAGCTTGGCTCGCTTTTCGGTATCGCTGTTCGCGCAGAATTGTCGCACTTGCTTATGAGTCGGAATCGTCCCGGCCAGATCGAGGTACACACGACGAACAAACTGTTCATCTGACGCCACGGGGTTTGGAGTGACCTTAAATTTCTTGTAGTTCGCTTCAATCAGCTCGTTCACTTTGGTGGCGGAGGCCATCGCGCGCGAGCGTGTATTGGGATTCACCGGAGCGAGGCTGATCTTGCGTTCGGGAATGTGAACGGGTGGTTCCGGTTTCTTCGGCGGCTTGTTCTTGTTGCCCTGGCCGAAAGCGGTCGAATTCTCAGACCCCACAAACCCTGAAACGCAGGCGAGTGAGCAAACTGTCGCCAGAAAGAAACCAGATAACTGACGCAGAGTCATAGGTCGCACCTTCATCAATGACAGGGGTCGTCCGCCGGGGCCGCAGATGACAGACAGACGACTCTCCCTAATTCTAGCATCCACAATCCGGAGAATCGATCAGCGAAATACATTCAATCTTGTCAGGTTCCCTCGTCAATGCGCCGTCGAAGCCAATCCAGACAGGGCCTTGATCGCCTGCCGCAACTATCGCCACTGAAATCAGATGCGGATCGCCACCTCCGAATCAAGCTCCTCTCGTTTAACCGCGTGGGCATCGCCCCGCGCGCCGATTTCCTCTGCTCCGTACAACCAGACCCCAAAGGTGCTTTGCCTGTTCGAATCCAGACAGCTAACATATTCAACCTGCCCATGGCATCTTCGTCGGGCTGAGCCAACATTCGCCACACTGAACAGCAGATTCTGATGGCCGACTACAACAAATACGATCCGCGAGTTGATTCCCTGGTCATGGAAAACGTGACGTTCTGGGATCCGGCTGTGGGCAAACTCTCTGAAGAAGACAAGACGATCCTCGCGCGGACGGTGCATCAGAAGCCCGAGAAGGCAGCGAAGATCGCCTACTCACGGTCGCACACCGGTTTCACACGAGAAATCACCGTGACCGTCGACGACATCGCCCGCATCTACGACGAGCAAACCGGCCGCGCCTAAACCAAAAGCCGCTCGCATCCATTGAGTGCAACGCGCCTTCGTTTAACCGCACGGGCATCGCCCTGCGCGTCTCCATGAGGTGGCGAAAATGGCGCGAAACCGTGACTTGGTATTTGGGAGGGCGAGGCTCCCGCCGAGCCGCGACTGTCGATGGGCTCACAATAACAGCCGCGGCTCGGCAGGAGCCTCGCCCTCCCAGTCGCCACAAGCAACCTGTTGCGAGAGCGGAATCGCACACGGTCATGTCGCCTCTCTACTTCCCAATTCTCTGGCGAGTTCAGCGACTGAAAGAGTCGCCGACCTCACCACCAATCGCCCCACTTCTTATCCGTGTTTAATCCGTGTCCATCCGTGGCGAAAAACTCCTCTCCCTTCCGTTTTCCCACCCGCTCAGCTAGCCTTCATCCCATCGGACAAATTGGATACAAGCTAACGGAGTGTCGCGATGCAGTTGAGATTGGCGAGTCTCGCCGCAGGGATGTTGGCAGCACAGGTCGCATTCGCACAGGTTCCCTCCAAGCCAGGCGACTGGCCTCAATGGCGTGGCCCGAATCGCGATGGCGTCAGCACCGAAACCGGTCTGCTCCGCGAATGGCCCGAGGCCGGACCCAAGATGCTCTGGCAGGTCGATAGCGTCGGCGTCGGCTATTCATCGCTCGCTATCAAAGACGGCAAGATCTTCACGCAAGGGGATCTGGACGGGATCGAACATGTGATCGCACTGAACGCTGCCGACGGCAAGACGCTGTGGGCCGTTCAACCTGGGCCTGCCAAAAGCTTGCTATCCGATCGCCTGCAGAAAGAGATCAAGGACCTCGATCGCAACAAAGACGGTACCGTCGACGAACTCGAAGCCCTGCAGCGATTCGGCTGGGACTTCAATCGTTTCGACAGACCGGTCGATGGCGATGCCGAAGCGCGAGCGAAAACCCGCGCCGAAGCCGTGTTCATCCAACTCGACAAAGACAACGACGGCAAGCTGTCGTTCGCCGAGGCATCCGGTCCGCTCCGCGATCGCTTCGAGCAAACCGACTCGGAAGACAAGCAGGCCGACGCCGCCAAACTGGTCGCCACACGTATCGCCGACTGGATGAAGACCCTCGACAAGGATGGCGACGGCAAGCTGTCACGCATGGAAGTCCGCGGCACGGCCCTCGATCGTCATTTCGGTCGAATCGATCAGCGCGATCCCGCAACCAATAAGAGCGACGATCAACTGACTGCTGAAGAAATCGAAGCCTTCTTCGCGAAGCATGAACCAGGTCGCGATGGCGTCCTGACCAAAGACGAATTGATCGCCTTCTACGTTCGCAACAAACCGGCCGGCGACGGCAAGCTGACGATCGACGAATTGCGAGGCCCCTTTGGTGGCTATCGCAACGGCATGGGCGACGGTCCGCGCGGAACACCAACTGTCGACGGCAATCGCGTCTATGCCGAAGGGGGCAATGGTGATGTCACGTGCCTGGACGCCGCCACCGGCGAGACCATCTGGCATGTCAGCCTGACCCGTGACTTTGGCGGCGGAGTTCCCGGCTGGGGCTATTCCGAATCGCCACTGATTGTCGATGGTCTGGTCATCGTGACACCCGGCGGCAAGAAGGGGACGCTGGTCGCGCTCAACAAGCTCAGCGGAGAAGTCGCCTGGAGCAGTGGTGAAGTGACCGAAGGAGCTCATTACTCGTCGCCACTGGTCGCCGAAGTCGGCGGCGTCCGACAGATCGTTCAATTCGCCGGATCCAGCGTCTTCGGCGTCTCGATCAGAGATGGCAAATTCCTCTGGAAGTACGCCAAGCCAGCCAACGGGACTGCCAACTGCTGCTCACCCATCGTCGATCAGGACCACGTCTTCGCATCGAGCTCGTACGGCACCGGAGGAGGCCTGGCCAAGTTGACGAAGTCGGACGACAAGTTCGCAGCCGACGAAGTCTATTTCGAAAAGAAGCTCGATTGTCATCACGGCGGCATCGTGAAAATCGGTAACTGGATGTACAGCAACGGCGGCGGACCACTGATCTGCATGGACTTCATGTCCGGCAAAATCATGTGGCAGAACCGCAGCATCGGCAAAGGAGCCCTCGTCGCCGCTG
>DASYEA010000643.1:0-3058 GCA_036499265.1 Schlesneria sp.
CGGCCGGAAGTAAGCGTGACCGTTGGGAAAATCCAGATCGATCTCAAATCGCCGCAAAAACTGCAGCCCCATCAACGGTACCTTGCCTTCAGCCACATGGATGTTTCGAACCTGATATGGGCCCAAGGAGGCTCGATCCAACACACCGACACGCGATGTGATGGTGCGGTCGAATGTGACGAATTCTGTTGTGCCCCGCCCCAAAATTCGCTGCTCCTGAAGCAGCCGTTCATATAGCTTCGGCTCGATGACTAATCCATTCTGGCTGCCGGTATCGATCATCATGGGACACAAGTGCGAACCGGAAACTTGCAGTGAGATACTGGGACACTTCAATTCATTGGTTCTGATCTTTTCGACGTGCGCAGGCTGCGACGTCGGCTGCGATGCAAAGGCGATAAAGCTCTCTGCGAGATTCAATCGAACCACTTGAGTCTTCAGGAACTCCATCCCGATGATCCCACTGCAGTTCGATTCTGTGGCCAGGCGAACTTCTGCAAAGTCGATGATCCCTACGAATTTGTCCTTCTCGGCCAGCAGGGTGCGCGGGTTCTTTTCCCCAATCATCATTTCTGGTGCTTGAAGGAGTCGGATGGAAGATGTGCCACCGGGGCCGCTGGCACCAATCGTTCTTCGACTGGGTGGCAGTCGATCAACGAAGGCAACATCCAGCAGATTGATCGAACAACCTGTGTCTAGAACAAATTGATGCTTCTCGCCGAAGAGCTTCACGGGAAGATAGATCGCTTGGCCCTGCTGGAAGGGGAACCGTTCGATTTCGTTCGACTGCGGCTCAGCCTCGCCTGCAAGAGTCGTCAGGCAGGCAAAGTGAACGATGGCCAGCGCGAAGCATCTCTTCAGGCAAGGTGTCGATTGGAAGCAGCGGCCCATGATTCGCGCACTCGTTTCGCCTGGGTGATTGCAGCGATTGAGGTAGGTATCCGAACTTACCAAATGGGTCAATCACGATTGAACAGCAGCAATTTATCAGTCGCAGATATCGGCTTAACTCTTCCTGGGCTGTTCACTTGCGCGGTCGTAGTCTGGGACAGAATAGTTGCCTGGTCCCTGCCTAGATCGCGTGTCATTGCTCCGCCGCACTAGGATCTTGTGATTGCCGGTGGTTTTCATTTTCGAGAGTGGCCCGCCCGGCCGCCTAGTGCAAAGGCCCCCTTCCAACGAGATGAACTCGGTGGGGTACAGTGATTGCTGACCATTTGATCTATTGGACTTACGATTGTTCGCCGCGGAAATAGGTGGGAAATCGTTCGTATTTCCCGCGAGCGTGGCTGCGTGAGCACCACGTTGATGGTTGTCTGAGCAGGGGCATTCAGGAGCCCGTTAGAAATATGGTGCAACCCGCGAAACGCAGCCCAGCCAATTGGGATTTGGAAGAGCGTTGGCAAATCCTGATGGATAACGTGAAGGATTATGCCATTTTTATGCTCGACGCCGACGGCAAAATTGCGACATGGAACGAAGGTGCCGAACGGATTCTAGGTTACACGGAAGACGAAATTCTAGGCCACGAATTCTGTGAGATCTTTACGCCCGAGGACACTGGTCGCAACCAGCCGGAAGCGGAGTTGGAGGGAGCTAAGTTACGGGGCCGTGCCGAGGACGAACGCTGGCATCTGCGCAAAGACGGTTCTCGCTTCTGGGCCGCTGGCATTGTGACCGCACTCTGGGACGATGCCGGCAAGCTGCGCGGCTATGCAAAGATTCTGCGTGACATCACGGACCGCAAGCTGGCTCAAGAGAAGCATCTGGAAGAGGGTCGCCGACGAGACGAATTCCTGGCGGTGATGTCTCACGAACTTCGCAACCCGCTCGCCGGGATCGCCAACGCCGTCGAAGTTTTGCGCCGAGTTCCGTCAGCACCGGATATGGTCGAAGTGGTCGCTCGACAGACGACGACATTGCGACGCTTGGTCGATGACCTGCTGGATATCACGCGCATTACGACCGGTAAGGTGCCGCTGAAGCGTGAGCGAGTCAGTGTACAGGACATCGTCGAATGCGCCGTGGCGGATGTGAGCGCGCTCGTCGAATCCAGTCAGCACATCTTGCATGTTGAAATCTCGCCCGAAACGATCATGCTCGATGCTGATGCTGTTCGGCTGCGACAGGTCGTCGACAATCTGCTGACGAACGCGGCCAAGTACTCGCCCCCAGGGAGTACCATCGACCTGAGGGCCGAGCGGGTAGGTAATGAGGTGTTACTAACCGTACGTGACAATGGGATGGGGATCTCAGCGGAACTGCTGCCACGCATCTTCGACATGTTCATCCAGGCCGATCGAACGCTCGACCGTTCTCAAGGGGGCTTGGGAATTGGACTGACGGTGACTCAACGGATCGTGCAGATGCACGGCGGCAGCATCGAAGCGAAGAGTGCTGGAGTCGGCCGTGGCAGCGAATTCATGATTCGTTTGCCGGTCGTTCCTGACGTTGACGGAACGATGAGCACCTCGTCCGGCACCGAGACCCGTCAAAAAAAAGTCTTG
Organism: Schlesneria sp.; assembly: GCA_036499265.1. Taxonomy (GTDB): domain Bacteria; phylum Planctomycetota; class Planctomycetia; order Planctomycetales; family Planctomycetaceae; genus Schlesneria. The sequence continues at coordinate 2,508 of DASYEA010000643.1, forward strand.
AAGATCCTGGTGGCTGAAGACAATCGCGATTCAGCCGCCACCATCGCCATCTTGCTACGGAGTCTGGGCCATCGGGTTGAGATTGCTCACGACGGATCGGAGGCACTGAAGATGGCGGGTGAATATCAGCCCGACGTATTTCTGATCGACCTCGGACTGCCGGTCCTGAGCGGCTATGACGTGGCAAAACGAATTCGCCAACATTCGACCTTACGCACAGCCTGCCTGATCGCGGTCACGGGGTATGGCAGTCCCGAAGATGTGGAACGATCGAAAAAAGCGGGCTTCGACCATCACATGGTGAAGCCCGTTCCCTTCGACGAACTTGAAAAGCTACTTGCTGCGATTGGTTAGGATTACGACCCGTTGCGGCATACGCACCGGTGAGCCGCGCTGCGTAAGCCTGCGTTAGCACAATGGCACTCAGTTTCGAAATAGCCGGCGAAAGCAGTTGAAGCGTCAAACTTAGGCATGACATTTGCGCACGAGGGAATCGATTGATCCCTTCCTGCCATTTCGGATGCTGATGCTCATGGACGAACCCGACGAGA
>DASYEA010000644.1:0-3566 GCA_036499265.1 Schlesneria sp.
AACTGGAATAACGATTGAGACCTCCACTTCCTCGTGCTGCGGAAAGCGAATGGACGCCAGCGGCAAAGAAGTAACTGGACCATCATTCGGCTCGATTTGCGCAATCCTGGGAATCTTTGGGACCTGCGCGGCTTTGATGTCATCGTCGATCTTTGCGAGCTCGGGGTGTTCCTTGCGCCATTTGGAATAGGCGGCAACGATCTTTTCAAGGTGCCCATAACCAGGCGGCGCTTTCTTGTGAGATAACCTGGCTTTAAGCGTGGCACCGGGATTGGCGAACTGCCATCTACGAGATGTTCGGAGTTTGCGTGCAGCATGTTCGGCCTCTTGAAGCAAGCGCGAAAGCCGTTTGGTGTTCTGCAGCTGTTTGCGCAGCCTGTCAGTCAACTCGCCAATGTATTTCTCGTCTTCTGCAAGATTTACGCTGCTTTGATGAAGCAGCGTGTTCATCTCCATGATCCGCTGACGCAACTGCTCAATTTCATTGTTGTAGTGCGTCGTGAGTTCCTCGACCTGCGCTTTCTGGCTGGCTTCCGTTGTAGCGAGATGCGTCGTGAGTTCTTTCACTTGGAATTCGTGGCGGGCTTCGGCTTGCGCAAGTAGTTCACGGTAAAGGTTCTCAATCTGCGCGATCCGTTCTGGAACAAAAGTGTTCAGCCGACTGATCGAACCGGGAAGTAAATCGTCGGTGCCTGACGAGACTTTCGCCACAGCGGCGTTCTCCGCTTTGCGTAGAGATGCTTCGGCCACGAGCGCGCGATAAAGATCGATTACATCCGAGGAAACTCGGGCGTCGATTAGTTGTTCGACTGTGAAATGAGTGTGCCGTCTTCGCGGCGTGACCAGAGCAGCGGCGATACCTGTTTTTGCATCGGGTAACCCGATAAAGTCCGCGATTCGCCGCAACTCCAATTCCGGGTCTTGGAAAAAGTGCTCGTAGTGCACCATGAGTCGCTCTCTTCCATTTGTTCCTTCAATTGCACGTCGGTTGTAGATTTCCCAGAGGCGCAAACCAAAGGAATAGGAAGTGCCGTTTCGTTCCCGCATTGAGTGTGCGACTTCCAGTGGGTTTCGCACGACGACGATTGTTCTGAGCCGGAGCAACAGCTGGTACCAGAACGCCAGCGTCAAGCTATTGCGAGGATCCTTCCAGCCCCAAACGCCTGTACAATCGAATTTTTCGATAAGCAGCCGCGCTTTGAGACGCAGCGGATCGAGTCGCTCGCCCGTGATGTCCTCATCAGTCTTGGGAGGCAGGTCCCATGCGCCGCCAAGCTCACTCAGCAGTTGGTCGTTTAGGGCGACGAAGCCTAAATGCTCCCAGAAACCTTCGGGATTGTCCGCTTGTGGTGGCATTAGCTCCGATTGCGGTCCAAGCTCCAACCCGCAGCAATGAAGAAGCCGCGTCACCATACTGGTGCCTGAGCGGTGCGCGCCGGCAATGCAAATCGCCGTCTGAGTTTCAGCGATACTTTTCACGCAAACGCTTTATACAACGACGACCAATGGGTGCGTCAAGGCGATTGCTGTGTCCGCCTCACTCGAAATTGCGCTTCTGAGATACGTTGGCATTTCAAACCTTCCGGGCAATAGTGGCGTGAATGCGCAACTTGTCACCCGCTATGTAGCGGGATTTTCTGAACCACCAAAAACTCGGCATTAGGTACAAAGTAGTTCCGTATCAGCGTCCACTTTCGTTCTCAGCTGTTCTGTGTCAGTAAGTAAACGTCGGTAAACTCGCCGATAATTCCATGATGGCGATCTTGAAACCGTAACACCTCGACATCCATCCCCGACCATTCGAGGATCAGCTCTGCCAAGTCATAGCCGTAGTGAAATGTCACCAATGAGCCTGCCTCGCTGACCGGATTGCCGTGATACTCTGGCTCCGTTAAATGCTCGATTGTGCCGTCGGGCCTATAGAGCGCGCGGCGCTCAGTGGTCACCTTGCCTTTATATGTTGGTGTAGTGAAGAGGTAAGCCCCGCCGGGCTTAAGCGTTCGCGCGATTTCCTTGAAGACCAGATCCGGCTTGTTGATGTGCTCCATGACGTCCAATGTGATCACAAGATCGAAGGACTGATCCGGAAATGTCTGGGCTTCGAGATTCTCGTTGCGGAATCCTCGAACAACAGATCCCAACGTCTCTCCCAGAAACAATTGGCTAGCAACGTAGCCCGCGCATTCGCGTTCTAACTTCAGTGAGATGCCACGCGGAACCGGTGAAGATTCGTGAATGCCGAGTGTGCGCCAATTCGGAAAATAGCGTTCTAGAACCAATGCCATTGCCCGTTCACGGGGAAGCGAACCGCAACCCGAGCACAGAAGGTGGTCGCGATACCAGTCATATCTTGCAGTGAACTCCGCTGCCCCCTGGCAGATCGGACAATGGCCTACACCGCGGTAGACAACATCCGAACATGCATCCGTAGAATCCATCGGCCCCAAACTTCAAACCGGCCAGTCTGCACTATCGTGCAAGCTCAGCAGTTGGGAGCTTGCCACCAAGTCCGACAGGCTTCTCACATTCAACGAGCTTGTGGTTAAGTCCGTTTTCATTCAGGAATTCAGCAAAACGATCGTACAGGAGCTGATACTTGCGCTCGAATCGGTCGTAGTCGCCGGCTGTGGCAAGCTCATTCACGTTCAGATCAGTCACATCTTCGACCGGAACATGTGGGATACTCATCAATTCCGCCAGTTCGGTGGTTCTGGAATCGTGTGTAAAGATGGTGGCAGCGACGCCATTCGTCAGAGCGATGAGGTTCCCGTGGAAACGTGTGCCTAAAGAATAGTCAAAACGCGATATGTACTTGTCCCACCCATCCAACTCAAAGAAAAGTCTGTTTTTTGACCTGATATGATTGATCAGAGTGTTCTCTGATACGTCTAGGCCAAGTGTTGCCACAATGGATTGGATATGCGGGATGAATTCCGTTGGCCACTCAGTTGACCACAGCACTTGCATTTCAGGATCTTCGTTTTGCAGAACGTAGTCATACCCATTTTCAATCGACAGCATCAGAATCTTGGCTTCGACGCGCCGTGCTGCCTCCGGCGAAACCGCGTGATCAATGACATTTCTTGAGCCATTCAACGACACTTGCAACGGCTTTGCCAAGTCAGGCCGTACTATTTTTAGATCTCGCGTCAACGAACGATAAAGACTTGGGCATCCCACCGCGCGGACGTTCTTTATTCCAAAGTCGTTCATCACCTCTGCCGTGAAGTAGCCGCGAACACCAATAGTGTTACTCCGATCGGACATCACATGAAGAAACCGTCTGCTACCCTCCGGAATGTCGGTCACTTTGTGTCTGGTTGCCGGAGCCTGTGCCCCAAGCCCAACTATTACACATGGAAGCTTGGTCGATTCGATGAAATTAGTCAGTGCAGACAAGTCGAAGTTTCTGAATATGAAGTTCGCGGCGGCTATAACAATGACGTCATATCGCTCGTTGACATCACATGGCTGCAATGAAGTGTCGTAGCAGCCATACTCCGTGAATTGCAACTCCTCAAAGAGCGACTGGCCAATCAGGAGATTGCCTGTATTTTCGCCGGTTG
>DASYEA010000645.1:0-3179 GCA_036499265.1 Schlesneria sp.
TCGCCGTATCGCCCGCCTTGCCAGCAACCGTCTGAGTGAAGTTCGTGAACTTCGTGCCCCCATTTGGCGTGGTCGTGTTGTTCACAATGGACAACGTCATGTTGGAGATACCACCTTGATTGGCAGTCAAGACGATGTGACCACCGGAATCCAACGATGCGGTCGCCCCTTCACTTGGTGTGGACGAAAGGAACTGAGCATTGATCGTCGTCAAGAGAGCTCCCATCGTGTCAGATGGTGTCCCCGTGATGGTGTACGCAGCAGTGATGGGCGAACCATCAAATCGCGATCCTGTGATCTGGATCTTGTCTCCCGCTTGGTATGGAATAGCCGTCTGATCCAGACTATTCAGCAACGTGTCGTTCGTTGCCGCACCGCCGCCAAATGTCAGCGGTTGACCAGACGTGAGTACTGCAGCAATCGGAGGGCTGGCGCTGGAGTTCAGATTGCCGTTGAAGCTAACGTTTTGAGTGGCCGAACCGGGAATAGTCATCCCCAACGGAATACGAACGTCACTGATTCCAGGAGCCTGGAACGCAGGCGAAGTCGCAGTCGCTTCCCCGACGGTCCCCGTTCGCTGGACTCGATAACCGGTCGCAGGATCCACCAGATACCCTTGTGAGTCTGGAGAGAATGCACCCGCGCGAGTGTACATCGGGCCCGAACCATTGCCGACGACGAAGAAGCCGCTCCCCTGGATCGCCAGATCGTAAGGGTTGCCGGTACTTTCGAAGGTTCCCTGCGTCAGGTTAGTCGACGTGGCACCGACTTGCACCCCGTTACCGATCTGGATCGGGTTCGTTCCACCCGATCCCGACGAAGGTGCGCTCGCCGCCTGCAGCGTCTGTGTGAACTGAGTCGCAAACTCAACGTGCTGCGCTTTGAAGCCGACAGTGTTCGAGTTGGCAAGGTTGTTACCGACGACGTTCAACAGTGTCTGGCTGGCACTCAGAGCAGAGGCACTGGAAAACAAGGAACTGAGCATGGTCTGTTATTCTCGCTAATGCAGCATCAATTGATGTACGTTGGCGGGCATCCATGCCGTTACTCTCCAATCCGTTTTATTTTTCAGTCAGCGGCTTTTTCTCGCTCCGCAAGAGCAAGCCGCGTCGTTTTCGTTCGATTACTTAAGCGGCGACTTCCATCACCTTATCCAAGGTGACAAGACCGCCGTTGATCTGAAGATTTGCTGTCCCATTCTGAACGACAACACTGTCCACCGTGCCCGTCTGCGTTTTGCTGTCCGCATCGGTATAGGCGACTTTCTTGCCGATCAGGCTGGAACCTTGCGTGATCTCTTGCAGCGACAACATGTCGCTAAAGTTTGAATTCAACGTTTCGATGCCGCTGAGAGTCGAGAACTGGGCGAGCTGACCCAGGAACTCCTGGTTCGATGTCGGCTCCAACGGATTCTGCGACTTCATCTGCGCCACGAGCAGTTGAAGAAACTGACTTTGTCCAATTTGGGAAGAAAACCCGGCTGAGGCTGAGGACACTGGATTTCACTCCCCTTCTCGCCAATCCGATCGCGACACAACAACTGTACAGTCGAACAGAAGCCGCGAATTGCCGCAGTGATTTGCGATGGCCCCCTATAATCTTCCAGAGATTGACCGCTCTATCCGTTGCCGCTGGCCAGGTACGATTCTTCTTTACGATTCAGTGACAAACTCTTTGGCCAGCGAGTTTTCACTCATCAAGCGACGTAGTCCAACTGCGCCAGAACTCCGCTGCGAATCGGAGTGGTCGAGACAGCCGCAAATCCTCGCCGACCGCTAGAGGCCGAGTATCCCGAATTGTCAGCCCATTGTTTCCGAAAGCCTCGGTCCGGAGTCTGCTGGCCTGAACCACCCGTCTGGACTTGGAAGTCCTGGAAGGCGATTCCTTTGTCGGTCAGCGATTGCTGCAACTGATTCAACTGTCTCTCGATCACCTGACGAGCCGCGTCGTCCGTTGTAACCATGCGAATGGAGACGACATCGTTCGTCACCGACAGATGCACATTCACGCGGCCCAGTTCGGGAGGATCGAGCCGCAAGACGACGCTTGACTTGTCAGTGGATTCAGGCTGATCCAGTCGCTGCATCACCATCGATTCCAGATGATGAGCCAAGCTATGCGCATCGACAGCGGCACCTTGGGATGCCGGGTCGACAGCCGTCACCGCATCGGTTGCGCCATTCGCTGATTCACCGGCCATCGCCTGGTCAACAGCGGTCGCATCCGAGGAATGCTTGGACTTCGCGTCATCAGTGACCTCTTGAACGGGCTCAACCGTCTTCGATGTCGACTCAACAACTGCTTCACTAGCCAAGTTTGTCAGATTCGAAAAGTCGACATGACCGTCTTTCGCGACTGAGGAACTCGCAGCTTCAAGAGCCTCATTCCTCGCGTGTCGAGCGACGGTTCCACCGATCTTGTCAGGAGTGATATCAGGGGCCGACTCCTTGGTCGCTTGCGCGGCAGTGCCGGCGTCCGCAGGCTGAACTCGGATGTCTCCGGCTTTGGAATCGGCCGCTTTCGCGTCAATGACCGGATTCGAATTGACGATCGTCGTTGAGGCCGGCGGCGCCACGGTCTCGGGAGTTTTGTCTGCTTGCGCGGGTTCAGCCGCAACCGCTGGCTGGTCTGCTTGAGCCCCGACAGTAACAGGCGGCAAGCTGCTCGGAGCGACGCTGGTCTTTGAATCTGCCGTCACGACAGCAGGCGACTTCGGACTTGCTACGGGTGCATCACCGGCCCACGGAGGCATAGGTTTTTCGATAACGGCGGGAGGCGTTTTACCATCGGACGGTAGTGCCGCCGCCGGGGCTGAATCCGAGGCGGGCTGCGTCACGACCGCCTGCGGGCATCCCACTGCCACAGTCGGAGCGGTTACCGCGCTCTGAGCAGTAGGTGCTCCCACGGCATCGGCGGGCTTCGCTTCGGCGTTCGGTGCTGCAAGGCTCTCTGGGGTGACTGGCAAGCTCGTCGGTACGGGCTGGTTCGATTGGCTCAGCAGGGCCATCAGAGCGGTGGAGATTGTGGTCGGATCGCTGGCAGCATCCTTCGCCGGGGGTGCGGGGGCCGCGTCAGTCTTGTCGGCTGCGGTCGGCTCTTTCGATTGAGTGGCCGCGGCAGCAGCCTGCTGGATCTGCGCGAGCATTTGCTGAAATGACAACGGCCTTTGATTGGGTGCC
>DASYEA010000646.1:0-5382 GCA_036499265.1 Schlesneria sp.
AGCTTCCGCGCGGCAAAGCCACACGGGTAAGGCCGCCGGGCAGAATCTTGATTTCTTCGCCGTAGAGGACGAACGGCCTGAGGTCGATATGCCGACCTTCCAGATGCTCGCCAATGAACGTGGGGTGCGAGCTGAGCGTGATTGTCGGTTGAGCGATATATCCGCGGGGGTTCGCCTTTATCTTGGCGGCAAATTCTTCGCGTTGTTCGGCTGTCGAAGCCGGTCCGATCAACATGCCGTAACCACCGGAACCATCGACGGCCTTCACGACCAGCTTGTCGAGGTTGGAGAGGATGTGTTGCCTGTGAGCAGGGATTAACGGCCTAAACGTTTCGACATTCTCCAAAATTGCGTCTTCACCGAGGTAGTAGCGAATAATATCGGGAACGAAGGGATAGATGCCCTTGTCGTCACAGACGCCGGTTCCGACGCCATTGACGAGCGTCACCTGACCGGAGCGATAGGCACCCAGCAATCCGGCGACACCCAGTTGGCTGTCGCGGCGGAACGCTAATGGATCGAGGAAGTCATCGTCGACGCGACGGTAGATCACATCGATCCGTTGCAGGCCGCGCGTCGTTCGCATGGCGATCTGGCCTCCATCGAAGACCAGGTCACGGCCTTCGACGAGTTCGACCCCCATCTGGCGGGCGAGGAAGCTGTGTTCGTAGTAGGCCGAGTTGTAGACACCGGGTGACAAGACCACGATCGTTGGATCTTGAACGCCACCGGGTGCCACGTATCGCAACATGGATCGGAGGTTGGAGGCGTAATCATCGATCGGCAGTACATCGTACTGCTGAAACAGCAGCGGAAAGACCTCTTTCATCACCTGTCGGTTCTTCAGCACATAGCTGACGCCGGATGGAGTGCGGCAGTTGTCTTCCAGAACCAGGTACTTGCCGTGTTCGTCCCGGATCAGATCGATACCGCTGATGTGGATATAGATGTCGCGAGCAACATCGATCCCATGCAGTTCACGTCGATATCCGGAGGCCCCCAGCACCAGTTCGGTCGGAACAACGCCGTCCTTCAAGATCTGACGCTGGTGATAGACATCGTGAATAAAAAGATTGAGAGCTCGAACGCGTTGCTTCAGGCCGCGGTCGATCATGTCCCATTCGTCGGCGGGAATGATGCGAGGGACAGGATCAAAAGGCATGATCCGTTCGACGCCCTTGTTGCGTCCGTAAACAGTAAACGTGATTCCCTGTCGCTGCATCGTCAAGTCGGCAATGCGGTGCCGGCGTTCGAGTTCAGCGGAGGTCAGATGCATCAGCCGTTGCTGTAACGGGGCGTACGCCGGACGGACAGTACCCGTCGCCGAGAACATCTCGTCGAAGCCGTAAGGTGAGTAACGGCTGAGCAACGAACCGGTAGATTCAGAGGCGGAGCGCATGCCAGTGATTCAAGTCAGTAGTTCTTATGGTGATGCCCTTTGGGGGCGTGTAGCCAGCTAAGGAAGCAAGCTGCGTACCGCCGAAGCGGCAGCGGGACGTGGTGCAGTGGAATCATGCCAATTTCGCTCGTTCTGGCCAACAGATCCTTTGAAACATTTGGCATTTGGTCGACATTACAGGCCAACGAACCCGGCACGTTGCGCATTTTATGGGCAGTCTCGTCGATGTCAGGGCAGATTTTCGTGGCTCAGCACTGTTGTCGGTGATCCAGATGCCATAGCCCGACGTTGTTACTGGGTTACTGGCACGCTTGGTTGAACAGATGTGGCGTGATTTTGCCATCTGATCAGATCAGGCGATCATCGCGCTCTTTGCCTGTTCCGGCATTCCGACTCGATTTTCAGGAAGGATCTCCCATGTTACGATTCTGTCGTTTGGCCGGCCTGTGTCTGGCGGTCTCTTGCAATCTTGCCTTAGCTCAAGTGCGGCCCGAGTTGAAGTATCCGCCAAACACCAAGTCGGTCAGCGAAACGTCGGTCAAGACGAGCCAGACTTTGACATTAGCCGGAATGGATCTGGAAACGAAATCGACGACATTCAGCCTGACATCAAAATCAATTGGTCAACGAGCTGCCGATGGGACTTTGCCGATCGAAGAGAAGGTTCAAGTCTTGCAGACGGAACTCGATCTGCCCGGTGGGAACAAAATCCAGTTTGATTCGGCCAATCCTGATAAGAAAGCAGACAATCCACTGTTTGAACCACTGATGGAGCGGCTACGGGTCACATTTAAGACACCCGTGACCGTGATCTTGGACGACGTAAACAAAATCAAGGAAGTGAAGTTTCCGGATGGAAGCGTGGAGTCACTCGATGAATCCAACAAGAGTTTGTTCAATTCCGCGAAGCGAAAGACGGCAGCGGAACAAGCGCGCGGTTACCTTCCTGACGAGCTTGTTAAGATCGGCGATTCCTGGGAGCGAAATCTGGATCTCGACCTAGGTGGCGGCCAGACGTTCGCCTTCCGGATTAAATACACCTATGCGGGAACCGTCGAGCAAGATGGCGGGACGTTCGATAAGATCACCGCGAAAGTCGTCGATATCAGCTACACCATTGATGCGGCGAACTCGCCGGTCCAAGTTACGAAGAGTACTTTGAAAGTCGAAGAGTCGAACGAAGTGATTCTGTTTGATCGAAACCTGGGAGCGGTCCAGCAGAAGACTGCCAAGACTCGTATTGCGGGGCCAATAACACTGGTTGTCAATGGGACTGAATTGGAAGGCAAAGTCGATCTGACGTTGGAAGAGACGACCAAGCGGCAGAAGTAGTTTTCATCCCGCCGCTGAGCCTTTTGAGACGCGATTCGTGAAAAAGTCAGCGGTGGAACAGGCTGATCAACTTGCCATCGCTCTCGAATTGCTGAAGGATCCTCAAGCGAAGAATCGAGTCGCGGCCGCGAAACGATTGCGAAAATTGGCGGATCCAAAGGCTGGGGCTCCCCTATTAGCCGCCCTGAAGAAGGAGGTCTTGGATTCGCGAACATGGTCCGCACAATATGCGATGACTCTCGCACTGGGGTTCTGTAAATATCGACCTGCACTCCCTTTTTTATGGGAGTTTGCGCGGACAGAGCTTGAGCACACCATAACCTATCTCGGCCTCGGCGATGCGATCGTCCGCATTCAGCATTGCTCGGCCAATGACGCTACACCGATCTTGGAGATCATCAAGACCAAGCGATACATGATGGTTCATGGTGCTTTTCGAGCGATGGCGATGTTGCAAATGGTGCCGTCCGCTGATGAGATCGCGAAGATCCTGCAGGTCGCCGAACTGAAAGAAGCGGTGAAAGCTGTCCAAGGTTATCCCAACGATCTAGTTGGCCTACGGTGCTGGGTTGCCGCTGCAGCGGCGGGATGGCCGAGTGAGCTTGTTGAGGCTTTCCTGCGGCGCGGCCTGTTGATTAACGATAGTCAACTGAAACTAGCCGCGGAGCAGGCGCTAAATCGCAAGTACGTCAAATGGGAGCCCTACTGAGGTCGGGTTTGCGACCGGCAGTAATCGCCGGTTGTGCCGCAGAATCCAGCCACTGAATTTCAGCGAACAACAATCGAGCGAAGGTCCTCTTCTCTGATTTGACGAATGCCACCTAAGATTCTGATCGAATCAAGGCAGATACTCGGGCATAGCAAGGATGAACCGATGCGTCAGAAATGGAGTACATCGCGAGCGATAACACTTTTACTGCTGGTGGCCACCATCGGCCTGTTGAGCGGCAGTAGACTGACGTTGAGTCTGTTCGCCTCGAGTTCGGAAAGAGTTGAAAGCCCTGAAGTGCGTGGAATGCTGCTTCAACAGAACTGTTCGAGCTGCGGATCGCCTCGGCTCTCTCGATGAGTTGTGAAGCGAGTTACTCGAAACGGATATCAATTTCCGCCTAGCTTCATCCGCCCAATGCGTGCCAATCTTGCCGCGTGAACGGCGTGAGGAGCACATCGCAAAGAACTCGGCAACCACGCCGCTCGCGGCAGGCGATTGTCAGTTGGTTCTTTCAAGAGTGGCAGCCGAATGCTTTGTTGAGCCGCCTTGTAGCGTTCGGGATCGGTCGGGTGAATATAGAGTCGTTTCGACGAGACCAGTTCGCAGATCAGTTCGCACAACTGCTGACTCATCCCCGCCCACAAGACCGTGTTCGGGTTGGCTCGAGCCGCCAACCCCTGATCGCCTGCGGTTTCCATGTATTGACTGAGGGCCTGTGCCAATTCGGGGAACAACACGTCCCCGTCACTGCGAACGTATTCGACGAGGGCGGCCTTGAGCTGACCTGAGTGAGCCAATTGCGCCCAGGCCGGCAGTGAGGTCTCTTCTTCGTCGACAGGAACTTTCAGCGCGTCGTCGCGTGCTTCCGATTCCAGCATTGATGTGACGCGACTGTCGGAGGTTGCCCGTCGGCAGCGGTCTTGCGCCCAATTGCGTAACGCGAAGATCTTGTCTTCCATGGTGACTGACAGCGGGACCGTCGAACGCCAGGAGCGTTCCAAGTCATCTTGCTGCATGATGTGGCCCTGCCCGAAGGCGTCGATCATGGCCGTGATGACGACTTGTTCCAGTTCTGCTCCGCTGAATCCTTCTGAACGAGCGGCCAGGTCGTTGACATCGAATTGCTCGGGCTTCCAACCGCGCTTTTTCAAGTGGATGCCCAAGATATGTTTGCGTTCCTCGAAGTTCGGAAGATCGACGAAGAAGAGTTCGTCAAATCGACCGCGACGCAGCATTTCGGGAGGCAGGTTCTGGACCGAGTTGGCGGTGGCGATGACAAAGATGGGCTTCTGGATGTCACTCATCCATGTGAGGAAACTACCGACCAGTCGAGTCATCGTGGCATCGCCACCTCCCCCGCCGTCGGTTTCAACCCCTGCGAATCCCTTTTCGATTTCGTCCATCCACAGCACGGCGGGAGCGATCGATTCGACGAGGGCCAAGGCACTGCGCATGTTTTTCTCGGACTCGCCTCGAGCACTCCCCAATAGATTGGCAATATCCAGCCGAATAAGTGGGAAGGCCAACAGCCTGGCCGTCGCGCGGGCTGTGAGGCTCTTTCCGCAACCTTGGACTCCCAACAGCAGCATTCCCTTGGGAAGCGGGATCCCCTGCTCTCTGGCCCGTGGCGAATAGGCATCGGCTCGTCGAGCCATCCATTCTTTCAGTGCGTCCAATCCGCCGATATCGCCGACCCCTTCTTCGAGGTCGTAGAACTCCAGCAAGTCGGATCCAGATGCCAGGGTTCGCTTCTCGGAGATCAGCGTGGTGAACACGTCGTCATTGAGCTCCGTACGACCATGTAGCGCACGCCGCCAGGCTTTGCGAGCTTCCTGGGTACTAAGCCCCATGACCGCTTTGATCAGTTTGTCCTGTTCATCATCACTCAGCGTCAGTTCTGCTTCGCCCGCTTCAGATCTTTGTGCCATTGCCGCCGTGA
>DASYEA010000647.1:0-5042 GCA_036499265.1 Schlesneria sp.
ATCCTGATCAATGTCAGTGACCATCGTGTCGAACTGAAACTGGACTCCGTACGTCCTGTCCAACCATGCTGGTATGGCGCGAACGGCGGCGGGGGGATTGACACAAAGTTCGCTTGGACTGTAAAGGCCACCCAGCAATCCGTGGGGATTTGCCGCCGGTGTGACAGCAGCCACTTGCTGGGGGTCGAGCAACGAGCATTCATAGCCCAGCGAAGGGGCGAGCGAATGGAATTCCTGCAACACTGTCCATTCATCTTCGCGATGCGCCAGATGGATCGAGCCGCAGGGGTTTACCCAAACACCCGCTTGTTGAGAGAGCGTCAACCACCGGTCACGACTGCGGAGAGCGACAGGATATAACTCGGCCGATTGACCAATGGACCAGACCATTCCAAAATTGCGAATCGACGCGTCACTGGCGCGGGGGGAGCGTTCGAAGACGGTGACTCGATGACCGCGTTCCGCAGCGGACCAGGCATGAGACAGACCAACAATCCCTGCGCCGATCACTGCGACATCCTGTTTCGGCACTATTTCTCTTCTCCAAGAACGTTATCAATGTAATTGGCGAAGTGTGCCAGCGTCGGTGTCTGCATGTCAGGAATTTTTGCCGCATCGTCCCAGCGGCGTAGGGCGACGGCCGCCTCGCAGAACGGATGCCCCGCGAACTCCTGGCACTCGGTTTCCGACATCGGGCCTCCCTGCAACTGCAAACTCAACTGTGACGGTGGGCTCAGTTGTTGGAGATAGGTTGAATCGATAGCGCAGAGATATCGCTTGGCCGCCACGTGCAACCGGACCGGTTCGACAACGTCAGGCCCAAAGTGCTTCCGCAGCCAGCGTGCAGCCAATGATTCATGGCGGTCATCGACTCCCTGATCGGGAGCGTCATCCGGCAGGCGATGCAGCAAGTGGCCGACATCATGCAATAACGCGGCAGTGATCAGTGCCGGACTGGACTGTGCCTGTTCCGCGAAGAATGCCGCCTGCAGGGCATGTTGCTGCTGAGTCACCGCTTCTCCGCCGTATTCCGAATCACCTCGTTCGTCGAACAAGCGAAGTATGTCTACGGTCGTTGGCGCGTGCGACGGCGTCGGTTCGTCTCGCATTTCAATCAATCCTCATCAATCCTTCATCAAGTGTGAATCAGACGACCAATATACTGTCGCCGCAGCGAGAGACGATGAAGACACGATGAAAATCGAGCCCTGAACTGCAAAGTCTCGAAATGGAATCGCCCTGTGACCAAGCCTGGCGTTGAAGGAAGCTCATGAACGATGGCGGACTGGCCACTGCTTCGGAAGCCCGCCAGCAACGGCAGGACTTGTTCTGGGTCATTTGGGCCGCTTCCGCCGCATTCGGATGTTATTTCTGCATGTACGCGTTTCGGAAGCCGTTCACGGCGGCCACCTATTCTGACACGACAGTCAGTGGAATTGGATTCAAGACGGTGCTCGTCACTTCGCAGGTGATGGGCTACATGGTGTCGAAGTTTGTCGGCATCAAGATCATTGCCGAGATGCCTCCACACCGGCGTGCAGTGAGCATCGCCATACTGGTGGTATGCGCGGAATTGGCATTGCTTCTGTTTGGATTGATTCCAAGACCCTGGAACGCCATTTGTCTGTTTGCGAACGGGCTGCCATTGGGCATGATCTTTGGTTTGGTCCTGGGGATGCTCGAAGGGCGCAGGATGACGGAAGCCCTGACTGCGGGATTGTGCGCCAGCTTCATCCTGGCCGATGGAGTGACCAAATCTGTCGGGGCGTGGCTATTGCACCAGAACATAACGGAGGACTGGATGCCATGCGTGGCCGGGGCTTTGTTCCTGGTGCCACTCGGTATCTGCGTGATGATGCTGTCGCGGATACCGCCCCCGAATGTGCAGGACGTGGCGGCCCGCGCGGAACGGACACCCATGAATCGCGATCAACGTCGAGCTCTTGTTCGTCGACATGCGCTCGGCCTGATTCCGTTGTCGCTGATGTATCTGCTGGTCACGGTCGTGCGCAGCATTCGAGCGGATTACGCTCCCGAGATCTGGCGCAGCTTGGGAAGCCCTGCTGAGCCCGCGGTATATGCTCAGTCAGAACTGTGGGTCGTGCTCGGTGTCCTGGCTGTCAATGGGTCCGCCGTGATGATCAAAGACAACCGCCGGGCGTTCTTCACATCGCTGGCGACGTGTGCAGGAGGATTTTGTCTGCTGCTGGCTGCGCTGCTGGCTCGCCGAAATCATTCGCTGGGTGACTTCGGTTTCATGGTCGCGGTTGGACTGGGACTCTATCTGCCCTATGTGGCAATGCACACCACAGTCTTCGAGCGAATGTTGGCGATGACGCGTGAGCGAGGCAACATTGGCTTTCTCATGTATGTCGTCGATTCGGTGGGCTATCTCGGCTACGTGGCGGTGATGGTTGCGCACAACTTTGGACCGAAGGCTCATGATCTGGTCGGCCTGCTCACCTCCGCATGTTGGGTCTCAATCTGTCTCTCGGCTGGCTGTCTGGTGATGAGTTGGGTCTACTTCAGCGCGATTACCTCCGCGCCAATCGCGATACACGCTGTCGAACCTGCCGAAGGCCTCGCATGAATCAGTCTCTGGCTGCCATCTTTGATGGGACACCTGGCACCATCAAAGTTCGTGATATTCCGCTTCCCGAGTTGCCCGGCGCAGAGATCCTGGTTCGAGTGCTGGGCTGCACGCTCTGCGGCAGCGACCTCCATAGTTTTGACGGTCGCAGGTCGGTGCCGATCCCGACGATCCTGGGTCATGAAATCGTGGGCGAGATTATCGCCTTCGGAAAGACTGCGTTGAGACGAGATTTCGCTCAACGGGAATTGATCATCGGTGATCGAGTCACGTGGGCCATCGTTGCGTCTTGTGGAGACTGTTTCTATTGCCAGCGAAACTTGCCGCAAAAGTGCTTGCGATCAGTGAAGTATGGTCATGAAATCGCGCGGCCAGGCCAGGAATTGCTGGGAGGATTGGCCGAGCATTGCCTATTGGTAGGCGGCACGACCATCGTTCGCCTGCCGTCGGAGTTACCATTGTCGGTGGCCTGCCCCGCGAATTGTGCGACAGCCACAATCGTCGCGGCACTCGAAGCGGCCGGCCCGGTGGAAAATCGAAACGTCTGCATCTTTGGAGCAGGAATGCTGGGGCTGACCGCGTGCGCGATGGCTCGTTGCCAGGGCGCGGCGATTGTCGTCTGTGTTGAACCCGATGTGGCACGTCGCCAGCGAGCATTGACGTTTGGTGCGACACACGTCAGCGACTGCGAGAATTTAGCCGCGGAGACACGACAGGCCGGACTGCAATACGGATTCGATGCCGTGCTGGAACTGTCAGGACATCCGTCGACATTCGACGCCGCCTGGCCGTTGATTCGAATGGGCGGGACGCTGGTGCTGGTCGGGTCTGTGTTTCCTGCCGCTCCAGTGCCGTTGGCCTTCGAGCAGATCGTTCGACGACAACTGACAATTCGCGGGATCCACAACTATGCGCCACGTCACCTTTTAACCGCGGTCGAGTTTCTGTCACGGCATCATCACGACTATCCATTCGTAGGACTGGTGACGCAGTGGATTGCTCTGACTTCAATTGCCGAGGCATTCGAACTTGCGAAAGACCCCGGCGCGATTCGAATCGGCGTTCACTCTCCGAGCGGTCGCTGAGCATATCGTCGCGCTCGCTTACTTAGCTCGACGCGGACTGCGTGGCAGCGAGATCACTGCCGCTGGAGATGTATTTTGGCCCCCCCAAAAAAAAAATTGTCGAGCAGAATTGCATTGACATCCAATGCATAGCGTCGCAATATATGTCTCGGCTATGCATACGAGTCAGGAGCAGTGTTCAGAAGGTGGTGATCTGAAATGGATGCGATTAAGCCTGAATTGCTTCGCGGCAGCCTGGAGTTGATGGTTCTGTCGACGCTGTCCAGTGGGAAAAAATACGGTTACCTGATCCAGTCGACGCTGTGGGAATCCAGCCGAGAAGCGATCGAAATGAAAGCGGGCACGCTCTACCCCATCCTGCACAAGCTGGAGAAAGAGGGATGGGTGAAGTGCCGCTGGGAAAGCGACACGGGCCGGCGTCGCAAATGGTATGAATTGACCGCGGCCGGAAAAAAGCAATTGAAAAGCCAGGCGGACGAATGGTGGCGGTACGTCGAATGTCTGCGACGCGTACTGGCTCCGCCTGGTGAACTGTCACCGCAAACGGCTTGAACGCGACATCACCGTTGTTCTCGCCAGCACGTACGATCACGTCTCTTCGTCAATCACATCACATCTACGACGGAGGCAAATCATGCCAGAGCAAGAATTTGAAATTTATCTCACGCTTCTCAGTCGATTGCTGCGGCTCAGTCCGACACAAAAGGCCGCGATTTCTGATGAGCTGCGTGACCACCTGGAGCAGCGTCTTGGTGACTTGCTGCAAACGGGTGTCTCGCGAGAAGAGGCGATCAGGATCGCGATGGAAGAGTTCGGCGATGTCACTGGGCTGGCACTCGATCTGACACGAGTCTCGCGAACCCCGATGAAAAAGATCGTGGTTCGATCGACGATCGCGGCGTCGGTCGCAGCGGCGGGGATTGTGTTCTGGGTTTCACTATTTGCCCCGGAACATCGCATTGCGGCACCGCCAGCAGTTCAGGCTCAGCAGGACAAACCTGCAGCCCAATCCGACAAGACACCACGTCCACCTGCCGACAGGAAGATCTCGACTCTGCTGGACGATCAGGAATTGTTCCCTTCGTTTCTGGCGAAACAGGTTGAGGCCGACTTTGCAGACGCCTCGTTATCCGACGCTTGCGACTTCCTGCAGGAGACCCTTGGCATTCCGATCATGTTTCATCAATCAGCTCTGAACGACGAGTCGATCTCACCCAAGGATTTGAAGATCTCGTTACAAATCAAATCGCTAACGTTTGAAGAGTTGTTGAATCATCTTACACGTCCACACGGCCTGGTTTGGGAGGCCAACGACGGGATTGTTCGGGTGACGACATCAGGGGGAACTCAATTGGTCACGCGACATT
>DASYEA010000648.1:0-2242 GCA_036499265.1 Schlesneria sp.
AAGCCTGAAGGGACTTTGCGCAAGAACAGATCAACCGAGTGCCGCGCTGGTGCAGGATCTAAAGCAACGGGGATTGCTGGACGACACAATTGTTCTTTGGACGGGTGAATTTGGACGACTGCCCGTATCCCAGGGAGCCGATGGTCGCGATCACAATCGTAAGGGGTTTTCGCTCTGGCTCGCCGGCGGTGGATTCAAGCGCGGCTACGTTCATGGCGCGACTGATGAATGGGGCTACTCTGCCATTGAGAATGTCGTTACCGTTCACGATCTGCATGCGACGTTACTGACTTCGCTTGGGATTGATCATCATCGCTTGACTCATCCTCATGAAGGACGTGAGGCCAGTCTGACCGATGCTGAGGTCACACATGCGCGAGTCGCTACGGAGTTGCTGGCCTGAACGAACTGGCGAAATCGACGGTACTCTGCCAAGATCGATGCCACACTTCTGATTCGAATTTAAATCAATCTCAATTCCCTCGCGGAGATCTACTTCATGGACCAAATTCCATTTGGAACCAATGATTTTGCCGAGAATCCAGAACCGCGTGTCCCTTGTGTGCTGCTGCTGGATGTTTCCGGTTCTATGGGTGGGCAGCCGATCAGTGAATTGAATGAGGGGCTGACCATCTATAAGGACGAGCTTGTCGCCGATTCGCTGGCGTCAAAGCGGGTGGAAGTCGCCGTTGTCACTTTTGGTGGCGTGGTGCAGACCGCGTGTGACTTCACCACGGCGGATACGTTTTATCCGCCGAACCTGACGGCGACGGGTGATACGCCAATGGGAGCAGCGGTCAATCAGGCGGTCGACATGGTTCATGAGCGGAAACAGATTTATCGCGCGAACGGAATCGCGTACTATCGTCCGTGGATCTTTTTGATCACGGATGGGGCTCCGACCGACGAATGGAAGTCTGCCGCGCAGCGCGTGATCGAAGGCGAAACGAGCAAAGCGTTCTCTTTCTTCGCTGTCGGGGTGGAGGGGGCCAACATGGATATCTTGAAGCAGCTTTCCAAACGAGAGCCATTGAAGTTGAAAGGGCTGCGATTTCGCGATCTCTTTCAGTGGCTGTCAAATTCGCAGCAGTCGGTTTCGCGATCGACTCCCGGAGATGAGGTGCCTCTCCAGAATCCGACGACGCCAGACGGCTGGGCGGCTGTTTGATTGCGGCCCGATGGTTCGATGTCTGTCGAGGTTGAATACGTAATGACGTGGAAAGTGCTCGCAAAAAGCGTTCAAGGGTCCAGCCACAAGCGGTTACAAACCGTTTGTCAGGACGCCTGTCAGACCGCGGTTCACCAGGTGGGTGGGCTGCCAGTGCTGGTGTTAGCGGTGTCTGACGGAGCAGGTAGCGCTGAACACTCGGACATCGGTTCGCAGATTGCTTGTCGTGCAATTCAGGAACGGATCGCTGAAAAAATGGGAGACCAGACGGTATTTTCTCCAATAGCTCAAGACGAAGCCGTTTCCTGGTACGAGCAGGTTCGGGCCGAGATTCTGCGAGAAGCAGAAGCTCGCTCCGTTCCAATACGGCAGTTAGCTTGTACGCTACTCGTCGCCGTGATCGGAGAGTCGGGCGCGGCATTCTGTCAGATTGGAGACGGTGCCATCGTCATTCGCGACGAAGGCGAATTGCGTCCTGTGTTCTGGCCGCAGTCGGGTGAATACGCCAATACGACGAACTTTGTCACGTCCTCTCGAACCGAGCAGGATTTGATGTTTCAATGGCATGCCGGGCCAATTGATGACGTGTCGATGTTTACGGACGGATTGCAGTCGGTTGCCCTGAACTATGCGACTCGACAGGTTCATCAACCGTTCTTTACGCCACTGTTGGACGCACTACGACAACATGTTGATCACGCCGAACTGCTGGGGCCGCTGCAGTCGTTTCTGGAGTCGAAGAACCTGACCGACCGGACCGATGACGACTTGACGTTGGTTCTTGCCACGCGAATCAATTCGGTATGACCGACTACTTCGATTCACATGGGCATCTCGTCCGTCTGGGCAAGAAACTAGGGTCAGGTGGCGAAGGAGCCGTCTTCGAATTGCAGGGCGATGCGCGATTCGTTGCCAAGATCTATCACCGCCTTGCGACTGAAACTCAAGCCGAAAAGCTTGATGCGATGACCTCGCTGGCGACGGAAGAGTTGCTCCGTTTTGCGGCTCTCCCCATCGCCACGCTTTCGCAGATTCGATCTGGGCCGGTCGCGGGAATTGAGATGCCGCGGATTC
>DASYEA010000649.1:0-1831 GCA_036499265.1 Schlesneria sp.
GCGACTGTCCCGACGAACCGTGCTGAATCTGGTCCGCGACTGCCTCAGCGGTCGGTGCCGACTCCTCTAGCGAATGTCTCCATTTGGCCAGCGAGAAAATGCCGATCCAAAGCACTGCAAACATCACGATCAAAAGAGGAATCGTTCGAATTCGCATGGGTATCGCTCGACAGTCGATGACTGGTGTTGCCTTGCTTGACAGGGCCAAACATTTGCACGCCGGAGGTTTCGCGGTCATCGATCAACACGAATCACGTCGGCGGGTAGAAACAATCTTCGCTGAGCTTGCCGCATGTAACCGAACGTCGCAATCCGGGTCTGACTTTCGGCAGCCAGAATGCAAAATGCGACAAGACACCGTCATGGAACAGCCGTCGCATCTCCAGGATTTCGACGAAGCGATTAGAGAAGCGACGCAACGGCTTCGCACGGCGCATGCGCCGCTGACAATATGCTATGCGTGAGGAAAGAACAACTGGATTGGAAGGGCGCAACCTGCCCGCCGTGAATACGTAGTGTGAAAATAATCATCGGTGACGACGCAGCTTCTTTTTGATGCGACGGACCCAACAAAGCAGTCATCTCAGTGGCTTCTGCTGCAACATTTATTTGCGAGCGGTGTTGATACAATCGAGTTGGTTCCAAGGGGCTGGCAGCTTATCGATTCTATGCTTGCAGGAGTTTGCATTCTTCAAATCCGCGCTTCAACCAGACCTGGGTTATTTCAACAAGCTGGCCAAGAGCCACTGGAATCGCCCGCGTCCGTACACCGATCCGCGGATTCATGCGCTGTTTATTGAAAAGGATGGGTCGTATCCTTCAGGCCATTCGATCCGCGCAACGCTTCTGGGGGAGATGCTCGCCTATCTTCTTCCGGAGCATCGAGACGCGTTGATCGCGCGCTCCCAGCAGATGGGTTGGGATCGCGAAATCGCGGGCGTTCATTATTCATCTGACATTTTTGCCGGACGCGTGCTGGGTCAAGCGCTCGCCAACGCGCTTCTGGTCAAGCCCGAGCTTCGGGCCCGGCTCGACGAGTTAAAGCCGGAACTGCAGCAGGTACTTTCCGTACCAAGCAAATAGTTCGCAATCCCCAGCGGGCCCCCGCGGCATTCAGACGCGATCCCGGCGACTGGTGGACTTGACAACGATCAGTTACGCCGGCGCGAGGTGCGGCGCCTTGGCAGCGCGACGATCGCAACCGTGCAAAGTGCCAGAGTAGTCGGCTCGGGAACCAGGGCGCCCAACGCCGGCTCAGCAGGCATCGTCTGGCCGAAGTTGGTGGCCAGCAGATTGACGTCCAGGGCGTTGACCGTTCCGTCGTAATTAAAATCCCCTTGCGACCACAGCGCACCTGCGGCGTTGAAGTTCTGTCCCAGCCGCGTGAAATCATCGGTGTCGACGGTGCCGTTGAGATCCGCATCACCAGCAGAGGTAAAGCGCAGAAGAATCGTGTCGGCATCCGTCGCGACGCCATTAAAGCCGCTGGTCAGCCCGACGGCGCTGGCCTCGGCATAGCCGACGGCGGTGGGATGAGCGCCGCTGAAGCTCGCCGACGAGCTGCGAATGCCCGGGCCGTTGAAATCGCCATTGTGAAAGCCGGAAATCACCTCAGACTCAATTGTCGCCAGCGGCGATGCGCCGCTGTAGTTGATTACCAGGTGATTGCTCCCTAGGTCCAGAGTTCCGGTGGGCGTGGCTCCGCCGGCCATCGTGAACGTACCGGTGCTGTGCGTCGTCCCGGCGGCGCCGTTCAGCGCCAGCAGACCACCGGCATTGATCGTGAGCGAGCCGACGGTTTCCTGCGTCGTGAAATTCGTCGTTCCACCAT
>DASYEA010000650.1:0-5057 GCA_036499265.1 Schlesneria sp.
AGAAACTACGAACACCTCAAACAACGAATCCTCACCATGCACCACACCAAGTTCACCATCATCGGATGAGCCCCCCCAAATAGTCGGATGAACCGAAATTCTGACGTTCAACTTAAGTTTCCCATCGCAGAAAGCAGCCCATGCCGAAGAAAGCCACGAAGGAAGAAGTTACCGAACCGGTTGCCTCGGTCGCTCATTCGGACCAACTGCGAGCTCCTGCAGAAATACGATATGCCGACCAACTGGAAGCCCTGCGCCAGAACGACCAGGACGCCAAACCCCGGGCCTGGCGACTGTCGCCGCGATCGGTCCTCGCCTACGTCGTCGGTGGCAGCACTCTCAAGGCTGAGATCAACGGCAAGAAAGTCGATGTCCCGATCACTCGCAAATTCTTTGGGGAAGACGGCATCGTCGAGCGATCGATCGTCACTCTCGCTTCTGAACGCGCTCTCTTGCTGATTGGCGAACCGGGGACTGGAAAGAGTTGGCTGTCCGAACATCTGGCCGCCGCCATCAGTGGCACATCGACCCTGACGATTCAAGGAACCGCCGGAACAACCGAAGAGCAGATCAAATACTCATGGAACATCGCCCGGATTATCGCGGAAGGGCCTAAGCCCGAGAACATGATTCCGTCACCCACGATGATCGCGATGCGGAGTGGTTCTCTATTGCGTTTCGAAGAGATCACCCGTTGCGTTCCCGACGTGCAGGATTCGTTGGTGTCAATCCTGTCCGACAAAGCGATCGCCATCCCTGAACTACCCGACGCGAACATGCTGTGGGCGAAGCCCGGATTCAACGTCATCGCCACCGCCAACTCGCGCGACCAGGGTGTCAACGAACTGTCGGCAGCCCTGAAACGACGCTTCAACTACATCTATATCCCTGTCATCGCCGATCAGAAGACGGAAGTGGAAATTGTTCGGCAGCGATCGGCAGAATTGATTGCGCAATACCAACTCCCCGTGAAGATCAATCCACCTATCCTGCAGATGTTGGCGACAGTGTTTCGCGAGATTCGCCAAGGTAAAACTGGCGACGGTGTCAGCATCAAGCAACCGAGTACGACGCTTTCAACGGCCGAAGCCATTGGGGTCGCCCTGGATTCCGCCCTGCATGCCAAGTTCTTTGGCAGCGGAGCGGTCACCCCTGGCGATGTGGCTCGCAATCTGATCGGCTCGATCGTCAAAGAGGATCAAGCGGACCTCGCTGTTCTGAAAGAATACAACACGCTGGTCGCCCGCAAGCGAGGGACATCTGACCCCAGTTGGAAGGAGTTTCACGACACGCTCGCCGGCCAATTGGGATAGCTCTTACTCAACATTGATCTGCGTCCGAAGGTCACGCTGCGGGAGTTTCCTTTGCCTGCTGTTACCGACAATCTGCTCGATGCCGATGTCATCGCCGCGCGAGTCGACGCGGTGTTGAATGACGAGTTATACTGGTTTCCCGTGCGGCATCACTCCGCAGCAGTGGCTCGTCATCTCGAAGCGGTGATTACCGAGCGGCGTCCCAAAGTCATCTTCATTGAAGGTCCGGCGGAAGCGCAAGAGTTGATTCCGTTCATCGTCGACACGGCTACGCGGCCGCCGATCGCGATCTATTCCTCCTATCGCGATGACGACAACACGCTCGGCCTGGCGGGAATCGCCAGTGCCGCCGAGAACATTCCGCCTCGCTTCGCCTGCTGGTATCCGATGTTGGCGTACTCGCCAGAGTTCGTGGCGATGCATGCGGCAGCGAAAATCAAAGCAGACGTCGTTTTCATCGACTTACCTCATTTCGCCCAGATCAAACCGCATCCCGGTTCGGCCCCCGCGATCGATCAAGACGAGAGCAAAGAACAACCAGTCCCCTATGCCCCAGTTGATTCAGAACACCTGTTCGTCGAAAGCAGCTTCTATCAATCGCTTGCTCAGGCGGCTGGCTGTAAGTCGTGGAATGAAACGTGGGACTCGCTGTTCGAAAACAACGATCAGGCCGCTGACACCGAGTACTTTCGTCGCGAATTGACATCGTTCTGTGCCGCCGTTCGAGCCACTCTGCCACCCGGATCGCTCGAAGAAGATGGAACAATCGAACGCGAGCGACACTTTATGCAAACGATTCGGACCACGATGGTGGATCGAAAACTAAAACCCAAAGATGTCATGGTCGTCTGTGGCGGTCTCCATTTATTCCTCGATCGCAACGACATGGACGCACCACCTCAGCCGCCACAAGGGACAGTCTATACGACCATCGTTCCCTATTCATTCTTCCGTGTTTCCGAACTCTCGGGGTACGGTGCTGGCAATCGAGCCCCCCAGTTCTATCAGACGGGATGGGACCTCACTCGTGCGGGCCGTGGTGAAGATCTGCTGTCCGAATACGTTGTTTCCGTCTTGAAGCAAGCTCGACACGAGGGATACGCGGCGTCATCAGCAGACGCGATTTCGATTACCCAGCACGCTCGCATGCTGGCTGGGCTGCGCGGGCGAGCCAATCCCGTTCTGGACGATATTCAAGATGCCATTATCACGTGTTGCTGCAAGGGAAACCCCGCGGAAGAAGGACTGCCGTTGCGCCGAGCCATCGACGCGATCAACATCGGCACCAAGATTGGCAAAGTCACCGACAAGATCGGCCGTCTGCCGATCGTCGGCGACTTTTATGCACAACTCAGCGATCTGGAATTGGGAGATCTCTTCGATCACGAAAAGCGAATCAACCTGGATCTCGACAAGCGCCAACCATTGCAGGAGCGACGCAGTGTCTTTCTCCATCGGCTCCGGTTCCTGGAAGTCCCACTCGCGGAAATGCGCGAGCAGGCACAACCCGATGTCGTCTCGGGACTGCTCTTTCGCGAACGCTGGGCGCTGCGCTGGTCACCTAAGGTCGAGCCGGTGCTGGTCGAACAAAATCTCTACGGAGACTCCCTGGAATCGGCAGTCCTCTCCAAACTGCAGGAACAGCTGGCTCTTGCCGGAATGCATGCAGGCGCTGTCTGCAAACACCTGCGTCAATCAATCGACATGAACCTGCCGAACCTGGTGACAGAAGTCCAAACTGTCTGCGGGACAGCGGTCGACGAAGACCCGCTGTTCGTTTCGCTCAGCGAAGGCCTTGGGCATCTGACAATCATCGAGCGATATGCGGTCTATCGAAATTTGCGACGTGTTGAACTGGCAGACCTGATCGAGCGTTGTTTCGATCGCGCCTGTTTCGCGATGCCTGACAGCGCCTGTGCGCCGGACGATCAGCAGGCTGGCGTGGTGCAGAGCTTGCAATCGCTCGCCGAAATCCTGCTGCGTTACGAGCAGGGCGAAGCCGGGCTGGCACTGGACCGCGATGTTTTCGTCGAACACGTGCGCACCTCGGCCGAACTTTCGACCGTGCCATTTTTGCAGGGGGCCTTTCTAGGAATGCTGGCCGAACTGAGAGAGCTATCTCCCCAGGAATTGGCTGACCGAGTTTCTGCCTATTCCAAGACTAGCCCCGATCAGATGGTGTTTGCCGGCGATTTTCTGGACGGGGTCTTGGCGGTCTCCCGCACATCGGTGATGCTGGGGGCAGAACCATTGGTCGGAGCGATCGATCAGTTGTTGCGCGCCGCAGATTGGGACGTCTTTCTGACGATGCTCCCTCGCCTGCGTGCCGCCTTCGAACGACTTCACGATCGACAGGTCCACTCACTCGCCAGCGTCGTGGCGCAGCGTTATGGACTATCGCGTGATAAAGCAGATGAAATGACCGAACTCAAGACGTCGGTTGAGGCGGCCACTTTGATTGCAGACATCGACCAACAAGTTGCAGAAATCATGACGAGGTGGAGTCTGTAATCATGTCCACCGACGAACATCTGCTGGCACGCTGGCGACTGGTTCTGGGCCAGGACGCCGAAAGCCACCAAATCACCTGTGGCCGTGATGCCGAATGCACTCGCGTCGAAGAACTGGTCGGTTTCTTGTTTGAAGAGGGAGGTGCCGGGCAGGGCGGCGGTAGTGGCGGCGGATCCAGTCGCAGCCAAAGCAAGGATCGGACAGGCGGTATCGGGCCGGGTCATGCCATGAATGTGCCTGAATGGGTGGACGCGGTCTCTGAATTGTTTCCTCGGCAGGCCAGGGAAGTGATGGAGCGGGAACTGGTCCAACGACGTGGCATTGCCGAATTGCTCGACGAACCAAAACTGCTCGAACGTATCGAGCCCAATGTCGAATTGGTCAAGACGCTGCTGACACACAAAGACTTGTTGAATGAAAAGACACGCATTTTAGCTCGTAAGATCATTCAACAAGTCGTCGAAGAACTTAAGAAGAAGATGCAAATCCAGGTTGAGCAGGCGATTACCGGGGCCATCCGTCGCGACAAGCATTCGCCGCGTCGAGTCTTTCGCAATCTGGATCTCAAGACCACGCTGCGTCGCAACCTGCAGCACTATGACGGCGACTCAGGCAAGCTGCTGGTCGATCGCATGTTCTTCTATGCGGCCGAACGCAACAAGCGTCCGTGGCATATCATCATCGCGGTCGACCAATCCGGCTCGATGCTCGATTCGGCCATCTTCTCTGCCGTGATGGCTTCAATCTTCGCCGAACTTCCGGCAGTGAAGACATCTCTATTCCTGTTCGATACCGAGATCGCCGATCTGACAGATCAAGTCGGTCAGCCGGTCGATGTGTTGCTGTCGATCCAGCTGGGTGGCGGAACCGATATCACCAAGGCCCTGCAATACGGCGCACAACTGGTTCGTGAACCCGTGCGAACGATCGTCGTCCTCATCACCGACTTCTTCGAAGGCCGCGACGAGAAGGATCTGATCCAGCAGGTTCGAATCATGGCCGACTCCGGAGTCCGCATGATCGGCCTGGGAGCTCTCGGCTACGACGCTCGCCCTGCGTTCAACAAAACGACCGCAGGCAAATGCCGCAAAGCAGGCATGGATATCCTGTCATGCACCCCCGAGAAGCTGGCTGAATGCATGGGTCAAATCATTCGCGGATGACTTGAAGCCGATTAGACCTATTACGGCAACAGCGTGTCCTTATCTTTGACATGCACCCGTTCTGGCGTAA
>DASYEA010000651.1:0-7480 GCA_036499265.1 Schlesneria sp.
CGAGAACCTGTGATTTTGTGGGTTCGACTCCCACCCCGGACATTGGTTGAAGTGAACAGTGAGATTGGGTCTGTAGGTGTTCCGGAAGCATTCCGCTTTGGTAAGGCGGCAGACCGGGTTCGATTCCCGGACGGACCTCTGAATGATTGGGCTCATGGTCTAACGGTAAGACACCGCCCTGGCGTGGCGGAGGACCGGGTTCGACTCCCGGTGAGTCCACTGCGGCTATGCCGCAGAGAGAGTAGAGGGGAGTAAGTGAAGAGTAGAGAAGAGCGAATGCAGTCGATTCTTGTCTACTTTCTACTCTCTCAAATCTACTGCCTCGCCTGCGAACGCGGGCATTGGAAGGTAGCCGGATACGGTTGGCCGGACCGCGCTGCTAACGCGACTCCCCTTCACTGGGGATGAGGGTTCGAATCCCTCACCTTCCGCCTGAGACGTTGTTTCGATTGGCCTTGATGGTGAAACGGAGATCATTCCCCGCTTCGAACGGGGTGTTCCAGGTTCGAATCCTGGTTGAGGCACTTGACTGGTTCGAGAAGAGATTGAAGACGGAAGGGCCACCCGATTGGCGACGGGAACCGGTTGGAAGCCGGTCGAGCACTGACAGTGTCTTGCGGGTTCAACTCCCGCCTCTTCCGCTATGAGCGATGTGCGGCATGTGCTTGGGACAACGCGCGGGGCGATGCCCACGCGGTTAAACGAGCGACACACGGCGATGAGTGGTCCAAAAAAAAGAGAGTCACAGGCTTTCGCTGTGACTCTCTTGTACTCGTTTATTTCAGTGAGTCGTCGCCTTAGCGACTGGCGGTCATGTGTTCGGCGGCTAACTTCGGTAACAGTTGCTGGACGAAGGCGATTGCTTCTTCTACCTGATCGGCCTGGATCAATACCAAGTCGCCTGGGTGCATGCGTCGCAGGGTCATTTCGATCGCGACCATCTCGCCCCGAGTTTCGAAGACGCGATGTGACTGCATCCGTTTGCCGAGCGCTAAGCCTTGTCGCATCAGGCTAATGACTTCGCCATCGGCTCGACCGCGTCGGCACTGATCTTCGTACAAGACCATTTCGTCGAAGCCGTTCGCGATCAGTTGCGCCTGATGAATAATATCTTCATCACGACGATCACCGGCGGCGGTATAGACAATTAGTCGTCGTTCGTGCGGCATTTTGTCGAAGGCTTCGCACAGGGCCACCAAGGCAGCCGAATTGTGGCCGTAATCGATCACGATCGTCGAACCGCGGAACTGCACGACGTTAAATCGAGCAGGAACTTTTTGCGAGTCGTTGACGAACGTCTCCAAGGCATGACGAATCACTTCGAATGGCACGCCGAGCGTCCAGGCGGCAGCGGCCGCAGCCATGGCGTTTTCGACCTGGAAACCGATCAATCCACCGAATGTCAGCGGCACTGAATCCAATAGAGCGATACGGGCTTCCCACGACCCTTCCGAAGCCATTATGCAGTTGTTCTGCACGTAGACAACTTTGCCACCCTTGGCCCGATGAGCAGCCAGGATCGGGTTGTCGATGGATTTGGAGAAGTACAGCACCTTGCCAGGGCAGTACTCGGCCATCGCAGCGGTCAATGGGTCGTCGGCATTCAGGACGGCATGCCCATTCGGAGCGACCGCTTCAACGCAGACACGTTTGACACGAGCCAACTGTTCAACAGTATCGATCCCATTCATCCCCAGATGATCGCCGTCGGCGATGTTCGTGACAACCGCGGCATTACATAGATCAAAGCCCAGACCTTCGCGAAGGATCCCACCGCGAGCGGTTTCAAGCACGGCCGCTTCGACAACGGGATTGGCCAGCACCGTGCGGGCACTCTTCGGTCCGCTGCAATCACCGGTATCAATTCGTCGATCGTCAATGTAGACGCCATCGGTACAGGTCATGCCGACGCGTTTACCGGTGGTACGCAGGATGTGGGCCATCAAGCGAGTTGTCGTCGTCTTACCGTTCGTTCCTGTGACAGCCACGATTGGAATTCGACCGTCATCGCCTGGTTCGAACATGGTCCCGACGATTGCTTCACCGACGGGACGCCCCTTGCCATGCGACGGCTCCAAGTGCATTCGCAGGCCGGGAGCGGCGTTGATTTCGACGATCACGCCCCCCTGTTGTTCCAAGGGGCGGCTGATGTCCTGGCAGACCACGTCGACGCCAGCGATATCGAGTCCCACCATGCGGACCCCTTCGACAACGCGAGCGGCCACTTCAGGATGAACCAAGTCGGTAACATCCATCGCGGAGCCACCGGTGCTGAGGTTCGCATTGCGGCGAATCAGGACGACTTGGCCAGCCGCCGGGATGGAATCGACTGTCAGGCCCTGTTCAGCCAGCACGCCGCAGGCGATTTCGTCGAGGCGTAGTTTGCTGAGCGACGTGGCGTGATCTTCACCCCGGCGAGGATCCTTGTTGGCTTCGTCCACCAACTGAGAAATCGAATGGCGACCATCACCCATCACTTGAGGTGGTTCACGGCGAGAAGCCGCGACCAATTTGTAGCCGATGACCAGCAGACGGTAGTCGGAACCTGGAGCGAAACGCTCACACAGGATCTCGGTTCCTTCTTCAATCGCAGCTTTGTACGCGGCGACGACGCTTTCGCGGTTGGTCAGGTTGACTGCGACTCCGCGACCTTGATTGCCGTCTTGCGGTTTGATGACAACAGGCAGCCCGATTTCCAGAGCTGCTTCCCAAGCGTCTTCTGCGCTTGTGACCGGTCGGCCTTTGGGGACTGGAACTCCGATGGCGGCCAGCAAGTTTTTGGTCAGTTCTTTGTCTTGGACAATTGATTCGGCAACCGCAGAAGTTTTGTCGGTCTCGGCGGCGAGGATTCGGTGCTGTTTAGAACCGTATCCAAGTTGAACCAAACTGCGATCATTTAGACGGCGCGCCGGAATTCCCAAGGCCCAGGCGGCACGGACGATGGAACCGGTGCTGGGGCCGAGGCGGATCTGCTGATCGAGGCTACGGATCTCGGCGATGCGGGGAGCCGGATCAAATGGCAGATCTCGAACCAGTGATTTCAGGAAATCAGCGGCGACATCCAAGGCCAATCGACCAACAGGCTCTTCTTTATATTCAGCGACGACGCGGTACTGTCCGGCGTCTTTCGTCTCGGCAACACGACCGACAGAGACCGTCGAACCAGCTTGGTTCTGCAGCTCAATGGCAATGCGGACAAGGAGTTCCGCCAAGGCTAATCCCGGATTGAAGCTCCAGCCGGACTCCTCATTATCACACAGCGGAGAGGATGATCCCGCCAGGAAAGTGGCAGCTCGTCGATGGATGGATTCCATATCCAGAGCGGCGATTTCGATATCAGAAACGTCGAGAAGTGTCTCGAGAACCGTTTTCTGTGACCAAATATTCGGACCACGCAAAGCTCGCGTTTTGCCCAGTTCCATGATTCGCTTGTCTTTCGATTCCTGATTTTGGCCTACTAATCTGACTCCGGCAGGCTCCATCGCCGCCGTCGCTCTCGTCGATTGCAGCATTAAGCCACATTCAACGCATCCTGGAGTGAGCACCTCAAACTTGGGGAGTCCTTCAGTAGGGCTTCTGGCCGACGGCGCGCACCGTCAATCACCAGCCTGATCACCACAACAGCAATCTGTATGCCGCATACAGATCACCTGCTTGAACCAGCGCCTCCAGGCACTTGGACTGGCATTGAGATCAATGCCAGTTTGGCTCAGGCCACACTCAACTCGTTGGGCTCCATCCCGACCAACGCTTGAATCTTCCGAATGGTCTTCGGAGTCGATGCGGACTGAACAACCAGTACCTCACCTCGCCCCAAGTTACTCCAAGCTGTATCAACAGCCTGACTCCAGTCATGGATTTCCAGGACTTCTCGCACTCTTTTGGCTTCGCTCATCCCGACTCGCAACTGTTGAATGACATCCCCGCGCGAGCGTCCGACGGGGTCGTCAATTTCACAGAGCACGACTCGATCAAAAGCATCACCCAACAATAAACCCTGCCGTTGAATATCCGTATCGCGCCGATCTTCTTCAGCAGAATAAACAATCGACCGATGTCCCAGCGAAAAACCGTCTAATGCAGCGACAAGAGCCACAAGTGACGATGGATTGCGGCCATCGGTCAAAATCAACGTTTTGCCGGCTGACTGCAACACATTGAACCGGGCCGGATTGTCGATCAGATTTCCTTGAAAAGCTTGCAATCCGGCAGCCATGACTTTTGGCGAAATTCCCAAAGCCCAACAAGCGGCAACAACTGCCAGCACATTTTCGACCTGAAAGTTCACCCGCCCGCCATGGGTACAGGGAACGACATCAAGGTTAATCAGTTCTGATTCTGTAGCACCATCACACAGGATGACTTTTCCGTCACGAGCAATGACCGCTCGTTTGCCAGCTTGTCGATGCTGCACGATCACTTCGTTCGTGGCATCGGCAGAGAAAAACGTGACTGATCCGGCAGATAAAGCCGCCATATCCACGACCAGCGGATCGTTCGCATTCAGGACGGCGGTTCCAGTCGGAAGCACCACATCCACAGGTGTCCGCTTCACCTTAAACATGTCGGCAGGTGTGTGAATGTACGCCTTGCCAAGGTGATCGGCCTCACCAATGTTGGTGACAATCGCGACATCGCATTTATCGAAGCCCAGGCCTTCCCGCAGGATGCCTCCGCGAGCGACTTCGAAAACAGCGGCGTTGACCAGCGGATTGAGCAAGACATTGCGAGCACTTCGCGGCCCGGCACAATCGCCTTGTTCGATCACTCGGCCATCAATTGAGACGCCATCGGTGCAGGTCATGCCGACGTGATAACCAGCCGCACGCAGGATCGAGTTGACGAGACGGGTACATGTCGTCTTGCCGTTTGTTCCTGTGACACAAACCAACGGAATGCGGCCATCGTCGTTCAAATCTGGGAACAAGTGATTGACAATGGCTTCGCCAACCGGCCTTGGCTTGCCGGTGCGCGGCTTCAAATGCATCAGTAATCCGGGGCCGGCATTCACTTCGACAATCACGCCACCCTGCTCTTCGAGCGGGCGGGAAATATCTTCGACGACCATGTCGATCCCGGCAATATCCAAGCCCACAATCTGAGCTGCCATGACCGCGTGCTCGACGATCGTCGGATGAACCGAGTCCGTGACGTCTCGCGACAAATTATCGTTGCGGCGGACAATCACCTTGGTGCCGTGTGGCGGAATCGACTCGGGCTTGTAGCCTTGTCGTTCGATCTCGATTGTGGTCAAAGCGTCGACTAGGACTGTATTCAATGGCTGCGCTTCGTCGTCACCGCGCCGGGGATCGGAGTTGATCTGCAGTTCGATCAGTTGGCGAATCGTGTGCTGGCCGTCACCG
This sequence comes from Schlesneria sp., assembly GCA_036499265.1. Taxonomy (GTDB): domain Bacteria; phylum Planctomycetota; class Planctomycetia; order Planctomycetales; family Planctomycetaceae; genus Schlesneria. The sequence goes on from DASYEA010000651.1 coordinate 5,364, forward strand.
ACGACACCCGCCGCATCACCGGCCGCCGCCGCGACTAAGAGGTTGCCGACAACCAGCAACCGATGTTCGTTGCCGCTGGCGAATCGCTCGACGATAACGCCGGAACCTTCTTTCAAGGCTTCGCCATAAGCAGTGCGGATCTGGTATTCTTCGGTCAGATCCATGAACACGCCGCGGCCGTGGTTGGCGTCGACGGGCTTGATCACGCAGGCCCGTTCAATTTCCTGAGCGGCTTGCCACGCATCATCGGGACTGTCGACTTCACGACCTTCTGGAACCGGGATTCCTGCCGATTTCAGCAACGTCTTCGTCAGTTGCTTATCTTGGGCGATGGATTCGGCGATCGCGCTGGTGAAGTCTGTTTCGGCAGTCCAGATGCGGCGTTGCTTGATCCCCTGCCCCATCTGAACCAGGCTGCCTGCGTTCAGCCGTCTGGTCGGGATGTTGCGGGCTTTGGCCGCGTCCACGATGGCTGCCGTGCTGGGGCCCAGGCAGACGCGGTCGGCGAGTTCGCGCAGTTGCTTCAGTTCGGTGTTGATATCAAATGGCAGGTCATAGACGGCGGCCATCAAGAGCTCGCGCGCCTTTTCCAGGCAGGCTCTTCCCAGCGTTTCTTCCTGATAGCGGAAGACAACTTTGTAGACTCCCTCTGTCGTCGTTTCGCGGGCGCGGCCGTATCCGACCGGCGTTCCTGACAGAGATTCCAGTTCGAGCGTCGTGTGTTCGAGTGTGTGTGCCAGGTAGGTTCCCCAGCGAAGTCGCTGGAAAAAACCGCCGCGTTCCCCCTCACTGCAACGATGTTCGATCATCGTGGGCAGCCAGGCCATCAGGCGATCGTTGAAACCGGGGAAATCCTTCGAGGACGTATCCTTCAACGGTCCCAGATCGACCCACGCTTCAAGAACGGGGTGACGCGACCAGATGTTGGGACCGCGCAGTGCAAGAAGTTTTTGAATCTGCATGGGCTGCTTACCTGAAATTCCCGAGGAATGGACGAAGGAATTTCTGGAGGGTTTCGGATGCCTGAGTGCCGGACATCATATCGGGAGGGGTCTGGTCAGGAGGCGGGGTGGCGTTAGAGCGAACCGCGATTCCGACAATCAGAATCGACGATTATTTCGGACAAGATCACTTCTTCGCGGTTCCAAAAACCGCTCAGCGACCCCAGCCAACTCCATTTGACCAGTCGCCGCTTATTATTACGGCTGGCAATCAAGGTTTCCATGACGAAATCTGCATTGCCGGGACGTTGGTCGAAGGCTGTTCGACGGCCGTCGGCAGAGTCGCATCTCAGAATTTGAATGAACAGCTTGACACCACTCGATCATAATTGACGTAAGTAATTTACCCAAAATATGTTGCATTCCATTCTTGTCACACTCAAGCTCGCCGCGGACCTGAATACAACCTGGTGGCAGTTTTCGCCTCTTGCAACCGCGACGCTGGGCTCCCCGGTGCGAATGACTGACGGGTACGCAGCCGCCGCCAAAATCCTCGACCAGCCGACGGCGGACCACGTCGTCGTCGCCTTACTCATCATGAGCGGCCCTCCCTGTGATGATAGCGCATCAAAACTTGTGATCTTGGAGACCGCAATCCGCGTTCAAAGTGTGTTGGGCCGAGATCGACTGCTATCAAAATGAGGTTCGGAGGCTGCGAACCCCTCTACCGCTCTGGATTCCCTGCGTAGTCGCCGGTAGATTGCCGACGTTGCCAGGCGGTCATTGCCGTCGGCGGCCTCGGCGAAATGAATTCGCTTTCACTGTGCACGAGACCAGAATAAGGAGATCCCTCGCGTGACTGCACCTCTTCCATCCAGCCAGAAGGACTCGGCCAAACCGATCATCCTGGTCTCGTATCCCAAAATCGTGATCCTGTATCCGACCTATCTGATGGCGATCCTGGCAGGGGTCCTGACGCTGATCTTCGGCGAAGAAAAGTATTCTCACGGCGTCGGCGTCGCATTTCTGGCGATCATGGGTGTGAACCTGGTGGTGCTGGCGTTTGATTTCCCGCGGACCACATCACTCAATCTGTTCTTCGTGTTTCTGGTCATCATAATGGGAACGGTGCTGACTTCGGTCTACGTCCCCACTCTTCTGCCCGCGCTGACCAAG
>DASYEA010000652.1:0-6106 GCA_036499265.1 Schlesneria sp.
CACTGCAGATCATACACGTGATGACGCGGGTCGAATCGGTTCGCAACGCCATCACCATCAATTCATTGAACAGACGGTAGTACTCTTTGACTCGACTCATATCGAGTTTGCGAGTCAGTCGCGATTCGTCGGCTGGGTCAATCTTCGGCTTTGGAATACTGAGCCAGGCTTCGGCCCGCTCGGTACGCACTTCGACCTGACGGACCGCAGTCAGGTATTCGTCGAGCTTCGAACGATCGTCGCGTCCCAGCTTCTTGTTGACACGCTGAGCATCGTCCGCCACGACATCCAGGATGCTGCCGCGTCGGCTCAGGCGGCGACTGATCTCACTCTTACTTTCTCTCTCAACTCCGAACAGCATGTTGAAAATGTTGCGGGTATTCTGTTCTGCAGGGATCTGGATGCCATCGCGAGACCACGCGAGCGAATGGCCTTCAATTGCCAACTCCAACGACGCGAATCGCGTCGACTGCCCCTGGACTTCGGCGATCAATTGGTCGGCGGAAACCGTATTGCGGAACGCCCCACCATTACTTGGAACATTGGCTCCCGTCAGCCAGACTTTATCGCAGTTATGATGCTTGCCCAGCACCATCGGATGATGCAGTCCGCTGATCGGTGTGACATCGGCCCGATGTCGCTCCAGCGATTGCATCGGCTTGGAGAATTCGAACTCCGAGCCGGCTTTCTCGATCTGCCACGTCAGCGTGTTCACTCCGTTCGGAATGTAGAGGAACACACTCCGCTTCGGCTTGATTGGTACCGGCTGGGTGCCACCAAAACTGGGAGCGACCATGCAATCGAGCATGGGTAAAGCCAGCGAAACGCCGACTCCGCGCAGCATTTGGCGGCGACTGATTTGCCAGCGGTTCATGTTCACGTTGCTCATGAATCAAATCCTTTACGAACGGCACGCACTATCGCTTCTGAAACAAGTCCGACAGCACGAACGCTTCGATGATATCACGTAATCGATAATCGTGGGCTCGGCCCACCGTGGCAATGGCAGCTAAGTCGTCGCGATCGTCAAATGACATACTGCGACGCAGGCCGTAGGTCGCCAGTTTCTCGACAAATGCCGAGTTGAATGAATCGACATCGGCCACCAGCAATTTGCGAAATTCTTCAGGCGTTTGATAGGTGCGTCCGTCCGGCAGCTTGCCACTGGGGTTCACGGGTGGGTTATCACCTGTTCCTTCGACAACCTCATGAGTGCGCCAGCGGCCGATGGCATCGTAGTTCTCGAAGGCCAGTCCCAGCGGGTCGATCTTGCTGTGACACGATGCGCATCGAGGATCATGAATGTGGGCCTCCAGTTTCATTCGCAAAGTCGCCTTCGGCGAATCGACCGGGTTTGGTTCGATCGGATCGACATTGGCTGGCGGCGGAGGTGGTTCTTTACCGAAGATCGCTTCCGACACCCATTTGCCACGATGTACCGGCCGGTGCCGCGTCCCATCGGATGTCTGCGACAGAATCGCCGCCTGAGTCAGCAGCCCACCGCGGTGACTGTCTGGAGTAAGCGAGACGCGTTGAAAGCCCGCTCCGGCGATATCCGGGAGTCCATAGAACTGGGCCAACCGAGAATTCGCCATCGTCCAGTCGGAATTCAGAAACTCACGCAGCGTCAATCCGTGTGTCAGCACTTCGCGGAAGAAGGCCTTGGTCTCACCGATCATGCTGGTTTCCAGCGACTTGTCGTAGTCGGGGTACAGGTTCTTATCCGGCGGAAACATGCCGACCTTTCGCAAGTTCAGCCATTGCGATGCAAACGAATCGCTGAATCGATCAGCGCGAGAATCCGCCAGCATTCGCCGGACTTGTCTACCAAGCTCGGCTTTGTCTCGCAGTTTTCCTTGTTCGGCCAACGCGAATAGTTCGTCGTCTGGCATGGTGCTCCACAACAGATATGACAAGCGGCTCGCGATCTCCCAGTCATTTAGCGTTTGCCGATTGGATTCGTCGTCCCCTTCGGCGATGAACAGGAAACTCTTCGAACACAGCACGGCGAGCATCCCCGCTTTCACCGCGTCCGCGAATTTTTCCCCCGCGGCAACCTCCGCTTTCACGATTCCGACGTAGCTGTCGAGTTCCTCTGTCGAGACCGGCCGCCGAAATGCGCGTCGAGTCAGTTTTTCAAGACCGACGCGGACCTGCTCCAGATTCCCTTCTTCAGTGGGTCGGTATTCGTCGCGACGCTGCTGTTCCTGATCGGTGATAATCGGGCCGCGCCAGGCGACCGAATCCAAAATCAGGAATGGATAACGCGGGCGGCCCTGCTCGTCCGTCAGTTTCATTTGCCACGGGATGCGGCCGTCCTTCGTGCTGATGAACGGCTTGTTTCCGTGACGGCCCGATCGAAAGTTGTTAGACAGTCCAGGAATGTTATTGATCACATCGATATTCGGTCCACCTTTCGGCAGGTGAGCACGAAAGGTGACCGTGATCGGCTGATCCTCGGGGGCGACAATATCCTGCTCGAACAGCACGCGATCCAGTGACTTCTCGTACACGAACAGGCGAGGGGCCCGTCCATTGGCGGGCTTCAGGCCACTCAATGTGTAGCTTATTTCGTAGATGCCCGCTTCTGGCAGCGATCCCGGCGAAGAGGCTCGAAAGATATCTCCCGCCCACATCTCGAACCGGATTTTATCAAGCAGTCCCAGTTCCCGCAGCCGCTCACGATGCGGCTGGTCAATGTGATCCTCAGGAACCGCACGCCTGAAACTCTCCAGAACCGCTGGTTTCTTCGCGGGGTAGGCCTCAGACAGAATCACCTCGGCAGCGGCGAGATATTTCTCAATGTTGGACGGCGAAAGAGTCAACACAGATCCGATGCGTTCAAACCCGTGCCACTCCGGATCATCGGTGAAGCCGCCCGGATCGGTCGCATCGAAATGGACGCCGATCAGATCGCGGATCGTGTTGACGTATTCATCCCGAGTCAATCTATTGTAGGAAACACGACCGCGCTGCGCCATGCGATCTGCGACGCCCTCTTTGATGCGGGCGGCCAGCCATTCCACAATGACGGCATTTTCTTCGGCAGTCGGGCGATTCTTCAGCTCTGGCGGCGGCATTTCGCCCGAACTGATTCGTTCCATGATCTCGGCCCATTGAGGCGTGTTCTCCCGTCCGACTTGGTGAGACAATTGGTCGATCCGGAAGTCCCCTTCCTGCTTTTCTTCATTGTGGCACCGCAGGCAATGAGTCTTGAGGTAGGGGAGCAGATCCGTGTCGAAATTCGGTGCCGCGCTTAACGTTCCAATCATTGCCATCGACACCAACAGCGCGAACGCAAGTGATTTTGTCTTTCTGCCGTGATCCGAGTGACACATGCAATTTGCCTTCTAACCGTCCGGTTCAGCGAATAGACCGCTCACTCTACAAGTGTTCCTGGTCCATGCCAATGTTCCACTGCACGCGGCTCAGGTGATCGGGTGCAGTGGTTTCGTGGTGGTCATTTGAGAGCAGAAGCGGGGGCATGCTGACTTCATTGGATTCCGTTTCCTTACGATTTGGCAGAGTTTGTCAGTCCATGGCAGGGTTTTCGGGGGTGTTGGAAGATTTGCCCCTTGAAAACAAGGGAAATCGCGAAAAGTACTGACAAATGCGAGTCCTCAGATCGGCGCGGGTCTCTGACCGTCTCTGACCCGCCGAAACGTGTGACCGGAGGTCTCCTTTTCCTTGGCGTGGAAATAGCGTCTGAAAGTGCGTGGGAAGACTGGAGACCTTCGGTCGGCGGTTTCGGCGGGGTCGGGAGACCCACGCCGAACGAGGGCGATTGAGTTGTCATGTGAACCCATAGGATAGGTGGGGTTGTGTGTTGTTGGGCCAAGGGGCTTACGCCCCCCGCTCAGGAAGAGGTGGGGGCGGTGTGGTCGTTGTTGTCATCATCTCTGGAACTAGGACCTCTGATCTTCCGCTAAGAGAGCGGCCCAGAGGCGTGCCCGTTGGTCACGGTGCACCTACGACTAGCGTCGCGACCCCGATTGTCCGGTTTACCGTGTGTTGATCAAGACGGTGTTTGGAAATCTTGAGATCTTTCTGCGAAGATTTCACTGACAAATTTTGACACTGGAAGACAACTTTTGACACTGGGGGACAAAACCGCCCTGTTTTTGGCGGTTTTCCTCAAAAAAGTGCCTGTTTACTGACAGTTGCTTGCAACTAGAGAGGTGGGTCTGAAAACTGCTGATGCGAAGCGATCCCAAATTTGAAATCTGAGATATCTCAAAGCTTGAATTGTGCAGACGACCAAGTCGTGGGGAGTTCGCCATCGCAAGTCCGCAAATGAACGCCTGCCTCCGAGGTCATCAGCTTGCCGGTTGATGGTTTGAATCGGCACGACGTCGGTCGACGTCTGTAATCAGCCGCGCCGAACGATTGAAAGTGACATAGTTCCACGCCCACTGGATCAGAACCAAGACCCGATTCTCGAACCGCACAATCTGCATCAGGTGAATGAACAGCCACATCAGCCAGGCAATGCGACCTCGGAACTTCCACTTGCCGAGTTGAGCCACCGCCGCCGATCGACCAATTGTCGCCATGTTCCCGTAGTCGTGATACTTGAACGGCGGCAGAGCTCTTCTTGCCAACCGGGCCATGATCAGCTTGGCCGCGTACTTGCCTTGCTGAATTGCGACGGGAGCTACACCTGGCAATGGCTTACCCGCCTGATCAAGGGAGAGGGCAAGGTCGCCGATCACGAACACTTCGGGATACTCGCTTAAATGCAACTCGGCTGTGACGGGAACTCGTCCGCCGCGGCCCACAGACGATCCGGCCGCGTCCATCAAGACTTTTCCGAGGGGCGAGGCTTCTACTCCCGCCGCCCACAAGATCGTCTCGGTGAAGATGGTCTCCGACTTGTTGCCAGATTTTAACTCGACGGTCTTGTCATCCAGTCGCACAACGCCCGCATTGACTCGGACATCGACGTGCTTCTCTTTCAACTTCCGCTCAGCTTCGGCGGAAAGATCTTCCGGAAAAGCAGCCAGGATTCGTGGCCCCGCGTCCACCAGCAAGATCCGGGCATCCGAAGGCTGGCACCGGCGAAAGTCACTCCGCAGCGTATGTCGAGTAATCTCTGCCAGCGTCCCCGCCAGTTCGACACCTGTCGGGCCACCGCCCACAACGACGATTGTCAGCAAGGCACTGCGGCGGACGGGATCCTCTTCCCGCTCGGCAACTTCGAAGATGCTGAGGATGCGGCGACGAATATCGAGTGCATCTTCCAGAGACTTGAGGCCTGGCGCGAGGTCCGCCCATTCGCGATGTCCGAAATATCCGGTCTGAGCCCCCGTCGCGATGATCAGCGAATCATACGGCAGTTCGCCATCGGTCAGTTTCACGACGCGATTCGCCAGATCAAAGCCTATAACTTCGCTCATCAGAACGCGGCAGTTCTTTTGATGCCGCACGATGGATCGAAGAGGCACCGCGATGTTTGACGGTGACAACCCACCGGTGGCGACTTGATAGAGCAGGGGTTGGAACAGATGGAAATTGCGGCGATCAATCAGCGTGACATCTACCGCTCCCCGTTTGAGCGATTCCGCTGTATTGAGTCCACCGAAACCTCCGCCAACAATGATGACTCGATGATTTTCCATGATGCGGAAATGGTAACGATTTGACGCGGGGCGAGAAGTCCACCTTCGTAGTGAATCAGTTCGCCGAGATCTTGCGAGCTGCGACGACCATTTTGAAAGCGAACCAGTATGGCGCAACGTGAAGAAGTGGTCGGAACTTCAGCTATCGAAGCGTTGCGGCAGATGCGTCGTTTGCCCGTTCGATTGAACCGAGAGATCCCCTGGGGACGCTCGATCGGCTGTGCGCTCTTAATGGGCGTGCTGCTGACCGGTATTGCAGTCGGTTTCGGTTCGCTGCTTCGCCACGGGAGCCACATGTTCAAGATGACACGTGGCTCCCGTGGATCGTCATTAGCGTCTTTGGCTTCGTCGGGCTGTGTCTAATCCTTAGCGGCATTCACCAGTGGTTCGCGAGTCGCGTGCGAGAAACGATCGTGGAGATCGATACCGAGCAGATCTCGGTCGGCTCGACGGTGCGAGCTTGTTTTCGCCAGGAAGTGCCGGTCACG
>DASYEA010000653.1:0-4250 GCA_036499265.1 Schlesneria sp.
GGACTGGGAGCGATCCAGCGCCTGAGCCAGACATTCGATATCTATTCGGCCGTCCCGGCAGGGACTGTGATCTACTGCCAAGTGGGCGAACAGAGTTCCTCTCAAATAGCCAGACGCCAAAGCACATGGGGCGCAGTCAACATTCCAGCACCTTATGAGACCGTCTGTGGCGATACGTGGCGTATCGGCGAACGCGACGATCAACTTTCGGTTCTCGTCGTCGATGGCCTGGGACATGGCCCGGAAGCAGCGAAAGCCGCAGCAGAAGCGGCCAACGAATTCGAGAACAATCCGTTCCTCCCGATCACAACCATGTATGACAAGTTGCACGCCCGAATGGTGGGAAGCCGGGGCGGAGCGGTCGCCGTGGCGCAGATCAACACCAAAAGCCAGCAGATGAAGTACGCCGGTGTTGGCAACATTTCCGGATCGCTTAGAGAGTCTGGCAGCACCTCAAGCCGAGGACTCTTTTCGCACAATGGCATCGTCGGTGCGCAATTCCGCAAAGCACAAGAATTTGACTACCCATGCCCTCCCGGTAGCTTGTTGATTCTCCATTCCGACGGACTGCAAACGCGATGGTCGTTCGATAACTATCCCGGACTGTTGCAACGGCATCCCGGATTGATTGCCGCAGTACTCTATCGGGACTTTTGCCGCGGACGCGACGATGTTACTGTCGTTGTGATTCGTCTCTCTGCAACAGAATCGAGGGCCTGATGACAACTGAGACCTCGAGCGTATCGAGCCCCGAAGAAGAAAATGCGACGTTGCGCGCTCAGATCCAATCCCTCGAACAGCACGTCAACAATCTGAACGCCGAACTCGCCGAAACCAATCAAGGGGTCGTCGCACTTTATGCGGAACTTGATAACAACGCGATCGCGCTCCGCGAAGCATCCGAACTGAAAAGCCGCTTCCTGTCTTACATGAGTCACGAATTCCGCACGCCGCTCGGTTCGATCCGCAGTATCGCCAGAATCCTCCTCGATCATATGGATGGTCCACTCACCGGCGAACAGACCAAGCAAGTCAAATTCATCCAGCAGGCGGCTGTCGAACTGAACGAAACGGTCAACGACTTGCTCGACCTCGCCAAGATCGAAGCCGGGAGACTTAGCATCTCGCCGGCCTGGTTCGAATTGGTCGATTTCTTTGAAGCCATCCGCGGGATGTTCAAACCGTTGCTTGTCAACAATGCCGTCTCGCTGATCTTGGAAGAACCGACCGAGATGCCGCGCGTCTACACTGACGATAAGAAACTGTCGCAGATCTTGCGAAACTTCATCTCCAATGCGCTCAAATTCACCGTGGCGGGTGAGATACGCGTGTCGGCGCGCCGAACCGGAGACAACGAAGTGACATTCGCCGTCTCCGATACCGGGATTGGAATTGCTCCGGAATATCATCAGCAAATTTTCAAGGATTTCGTCCAGATCGATTCTCCCACTCAGCGGAAGTGGCGTGGCACCGGACTGGGATTGTCGCTCAGCAAAAAGTTCGCAGAACTGCTCGGCGGCAGCGTCGCCCTGGAGAGTGTGCCAAACGTGGGTTCGACGTTTTCAGTAACGGTTCCACTTCGTTACGATGGCCCGGAACACATCGAAAAGAATGTCGGAACAGGCGATGAGAGGGCGCCGTGGTATGTTAAATAGCGACACCACCATTCTTGTCGTCGACGACAATCCCGGCACCCGATATTCGACCTCGCGCATTCTGCAAAGTGCCGGCTGGACAGTGACCGAGGCGGCGACCGGCACCGAAGCGCTGGCGAAGGCGAAAGCCCACGTCGACATGATTGTGCTGGATATCAATCTTCCAGACATTGATGGCTTCACGGTCTGTCGCATGCTGCGCGAACGAGAAGTGACGGCCCGAGTTCCGATCCTGCATCTGTCAGCCAGCTTCGTCAGCAGCGAAAGTAAGGTCACCGGACTGGATGCCGGTGCGGATGGCTATCTGACCCACCCCGTTGAGCCCCCCGTCCTCATTGCGACGGTCAGATCGTTTCTCAGGTCGCGGCAGTTCGAGATCGAACTTCGCCAAAGCGAAGCGCGTTTCAGAGCCGTTTTCGACAATGCGCTCACGGGTGTTTCGCTATTGGACGAACATCTGGTTTACGTCGATGTGAATCCGAGAATGTGCGAGCTGCTCGGCATGGGCCGCGATCAGATTCTGGGGAAAAGCATCGAAGAATTGGTCGTGCTGGAAAATCGTCCGGGCGTCGAGGAAATCTTGCGCAGTCTGGTCGAACAACCGGCATGGCAGGGTGAACTGCCGCTGCACCGTGCGGATGGAAGTCACGTCCACCTGGAATGGCACGTCTCCAAGCATGCCGACCCCAATTTGCGACTGGCGATTGTCAGTGATATCTCCGGCCGCCTGCAGTACGAGTCCGAACGAGAATCGTTGCTCCTAAGCGAGCGCGCCGCGCGAGCGGAAGCGGAGCGAGCCAACCGTCTGAAAGACGATTTTCTGGCGACGTTGTCGCACGAACTGCGGACACCGCTCAATGCGATTGTCGGGTGGTCGCAAGTCTTGCGTCTGGGAAAGCTGTCGCCCGCTGATGTGGAAGAAGGACTGGAAGCCATCGAGCGAAACAGCCGCGCTCAAGCCCAGATGATTGCCGACCTGCTCGATATCTCGCGCATCACCTCCGGCAAACTCAGGCTGGACATGGAGCGGTTGGATCTGGCACCTGTCATCGACGCGGCTCTGAAAGCAATCCAGCACACCGCGAACGAAAAATCAATCCGCGTCGAAAAGACGCTGCAACCCGATTGCAGCCGGATTCCGGGAGATCCCTCGCGGATCCAGCAGATCCTGTGGAATCTGGTGAACAACGCCGTAAAGTTCACACCCTACGGCGGCAATATCAATGTCAGTCTGCAACAAGTCGGCGATTACGTCGAGATCCGTGTGGCCGATAGTGGCCAGGGAATAGCACCCGAACTGGCATCGAGAATCTTCGATCGATTCCAACAGGGTGACTCCAGCAGCACTCGCGAGCACGGTGGTCTGGGTCTCGGCCTCGCCATTGTCCGCCAGCTTGTCGACCTGCATGGGGGACAAGTCACCGTCGAAAGCGATGGTCTGGGGCAAGGATCGACCTTCATCGTCACGCTACCGACCGAATCTGCCCCTCACTTCGAACAACTCAGCACATCTGAACCACAGGCCCGGCTAAAGGGCTTGGCCGACCTCACGGGAACGCGCGTCCTGATTGTCGAAGACGATCCAGATTCGCGCAAACTCACCAGGCGCATCCTCGCGGAAAGTCACGCTGAAGTTCGCGATGTAATCGATGTCCAGCAGGCGTTGGCTCAACTCGACCAATTTCAACCGCACGTGCTCGTCAGCGACCTGGGGTTGCCCGGTCGCGATGGATTTGAATTGCTGCGGGAAGTCCGCCAGCGGGGTTATACGTCCAAGTCCCTGCCCGCCATCGCCCTCACGGCGTTCGTCCAACCGGAAGACCGCCGCCGCGCGTTGCAGTGCGGCTTCCAAGTCCACATGGCCAAGCCCATTGACCCGCACCATCTGGTCTCCACGATCGCCTCACTCGTCGGCACTGCGTCGACGACGTAGCCACCCTCTGATGAGAACCCCTCGTTCCATCATCTCGAACGGTCGCATTTCGATGACGCTGGGCCTAAAGTGTAGAAATTGGACCTGATTTAGACCGGCAGCAGGCTTTATTGAATGGCGACGGCAGAGTCGCCTGAAGGAATTTTTGACGTGGATCACGACGTTTACGACAACCCGCTGATTGGCCGATATGCATCGACCGAAATGTCTCGTTTGTGGTCTCCGCAGACGAAGCATTCGACATGGCGGAAGTTGTGGATCGCATTGGCAGAAGCTGAGCGTGAGTTGGGACTGGATATCTCTCAGGCTCAGATCGATGAGTTGAAGTCGCACGTTGACGACATCGATTTCGTCAACGCCGCCAAGCATGAAAAGATCCTGCGTCACGACGTGATGGCACACGTGCATGCTTACGGCGATATCTGTCCGACCGCGAAGCCAATCATCCACCTGGGTGCGACCAGTTGTTATGTCACCGACAACACCGACCTGATCCTGATGCGCCGTGGCCTGGAAATGCTGCGATCCAAGTTGGTCTCGACGATCGACCGCCTGGCCAAGTTCGCTGAGGAATACCGCGCGCTCCCCTGCCTCGGCTTCACACATCTGCAACCAGCTCAACCGGTCACCGTCGGAAAGCGAGCGACCTTGTGGTGCTATGA
>DASYEA010000654.1:0-10050 GCA_036499265.1 Schlesneria sp.
CTGGACTATAGCAGGAATGCCGCGGCGCTCGCAGGCCGAGATCGACGAACGCCTGGCGATCTGTCAGTCGTGCCCGTTCCTACACAACAACCACTGCACCAAATGCGGCTGTGCCTGCGTCGAGCAAAACCGACTGGTGAACAAGCTGGCGTTGGCGACGGAGAAATGCCCTGAGGGAAAGTGGACCTGACCGAAGGCGCAGAACTCACACCAGGCCGCTGCTCACATTAGTGCTCCAAGTCATCTAAATAAAGGATCTTCCAGAGTCCGACAAATCGTTTCGTCCGTCGGTCATTCACAACCGACATGCTCACGCAGTCGTTGACTGCAATGTGGCACTGTAACCAACAGGCCGCAGTCTCGTTCACCACGGGATTGCGGCCTGTTTTCGTTTCCGTAAACCCGTTTGTCGTATCACAGGAGATGAACATTCATGAGCTCAAACAGACACCATACTGCTCTTGGAACACCGCGACCCATGTCGCGCGTTGAATGGGCGATTGCCCGGTACAACTGGTACCGCGCTTGCGGCCTGCTGGATGACCTACCACAGCAGACGACGATTGCCAACTATCAGCGATCACCAGATCCGCCGCCGCCAAAACCGCATCTGAAGTGGTATCCGCTGAGCAAGCCGGATGACGACATTGCCGCGACGTACCAGCAGCCAGTCCTCACAGCTCAACGGCACCGCTATTCCCAGCAAGCCGCAAACTCTCGCCCACAGACCATTCCCACTCGTGGTCACGCAGAGAAGGCAGTGAACTGCGATTCCAGCACATGGTCACGCGTCGACTGGGCCATCGCCCGGTACAACTGGTACCGGGCCTGCGGTCTGTTGGACGACTTCGCGCCGCCGACCGCCGAGACTATTCGATACCAGCGGTCATCTGATTCAGCGCCACCAAAACCACACCTCAAGTGGTACCCGCTCAGCAAGTCCGACGACGACGCTGCGACGACATATCAGCGGTCTGTTACTGAGAGCCCTCCACAGCCGCAGCGTCGTTATTGCCAGCGAGTCGAACACGCTCGCGCTCAGGCGATGATTGCTCGCTACCAGTCCGAAAGAAAAAAGTCGCCGGAGGGAGGCAGACCGAGCCCTCCATTCGATCCGTCCAAGCACCCTCGTGACAAGATCGGACGATTCACGGAGAACGGTACAGGAGGAAGTACCGTTGCCAAACGTGCTTCGCGCCTACCCCCGCTCTCGCAGCGGCGAACTGGCACAAACTCAACCGGATGGGCGGTCGAAGCTGTCGTGCGCGGGGATCCACACGATGTGCGGTATCGCGCTTCGTACATGGGCTCGCTGCACCAACGACAGACACTACTGTTCGATGAGAACTACTCCGTAGGAGAACTTGTCACTGCGTCGCGAGACGGTCGCCAGGTCGAATGCGTCAAACGCAACGGTAAATTCTTGCCGTACCGGTTGGTCCAGGCGATCGCCGCCGAATCGGAGGTACTCCTCGATTCACAGGATTGGGACGCCTATTTCGATTTCATCGGCGTCGATTCGACTGATCGCTTCCTGCCGCCCAAGCAGCAAGAAATCCCAATCACGTTAACCGCGGAATGGCGACTACAACATCAACTTCCGGAGCCAGTCTTACCTGTCCAACCGGCGAAACCTGCCATCCCAGTTGCAAAGAGTGAGAAGCCACCCGAGTTGGCTGGCCTGGATGTCGTTGAAGTTGGATCGGGTCATTGGCTGCTCTGGGACAAGCAAGGAAATATGGTCGGTGAGTATGCCAACGGAGAAGTTGTGCGGCATATCACCGACACCGAAGGGAGGATGACGCCCGGTACGTATTCGTTGCCACTAAAAGATGTCAAAGAGGTCATCAGTTGGTACTGGCATTCGCCGGACAACACGAGCGAATGGGACTCCTGGTACGTCGGGCATGGCCACTACGTACATCATTTAGACGTCCCCGATATCTCGTGGGACGATCTGTCGGCAGGCAGCATGCCAACCGCTGCCGACGAATACCTGTCGCAAGACTTGGCGAAGGCGGGGGTTCCGCCGCTCGTTTGGCAGATGACCTGGACTGTCATCAAAGGTGCGGTCGAAAAGTACATCGGTGGCAAGATCGCGTCGATCGTCCTGAACAAGGGGGTAGAGATTGTCATCACCCGGGCTGATGGCAGGATCTTCATGGTCCCACTCACTACCGTCCGAGACTGGGCCAGGAGGTTGCTGCCTAAGAAGGGGAATAAAGTATCGTCAGAAGCGGCTTCCGAAGTTGTTGAACGCAGTCTTAACAGGATTGGAATTCTGCCAGGAAGTTGGCAACCTCGTCCCCTCGATAAAATTCCAAAAGTCGCTTCATCGCATCCGTTGCTTCCGCTCCGCAAGCACAAAGGTCATACGACAGGTATCTTCAATGACCACAAGATTGTGACCAGCGGAGCTGATGGCGGCGAGGCGCTGGAAGTATTCGCTTCACGAATGAGCAAGCTCTCGGAGGATGCAATTGTGACCTTGAAGCATGTTGAAGGACATGCCGCCGCAGAGATGGTTAAGAATCACTTGAAAGAAGCAGTGATCCATATCAATTATGAAATTGGACCCTGCAGATACTGCAAACAAGGCGTGACAGAACTCCTCGGCGAAGGGCAAAAGCTGTGGGTCGTCTACCCGGATGGTGCTGGATACTTCACAAATAAAGGATGGTTTCCCAAATGAGCAGTGATAGAACAGGCTTCGTGATCCTGGAACGCGGTGCGAAAATAATCTGCCGCAATCCCTCCGTGGATGAAGTACTTTCGTTGATGAAAGTCATCTCAGCCGGCCCCGAACGAGGTGGTGCACCAGAAGCTGCATTAGACTATTTTGAAGGTGAAAGTTCTGCGCAAAAACCGAAAGCTAGCTTGCTCTTGCTCCCTACGATTTCTGGATCTAGTCCGGTTACGTGGCTGGTTCACTTCATGATTCGCGGCTCTCGCGGTTCGGCACTCTTGGCAAATCGATTTCCGCAATCGGATTTATTCGAGACTCGCACTTGCGTCGGGACCGTTATGCAGTACCGCCGTGAGTGCCTGTTGAAGATGACAGACCCGTGCATCCGTAAAGCGATCGAATGGTACCTGAGTCACATTTCACGATCCCCTGAACTGACGTGGATTGAATATTTTGACTGTGTGCGTGACTGAGTAATTGTGCTGCTTTGCCGAAGTCGCGGGACGTGATCGGACTGGTGCTCAATAGTGCTCGAAGTGAGAGCTTGTGGTGAGACTTCATCGCCTTCCTTAGCTTGGAAAGCGATGGCACCACTTACCTCACGAATAGAGGATGGTTTCCCAAATGAGCAAAAATAAAACAGGTCTTGTTGTCCTAGATCGATGTCCGAAGATTAACTTTCGCAATCCGTCAGTTGATGATGTACTTTCGTTGATGAAAGTCATCTCAGCCGGTCCCGAGCGAGGTGGCGCTCCCGAAGCGACTTTGAACTATTTTGAAGCCGAAAGCTCGGAAGAAAAGCCACAAATCCGTTTGCACTTGCTGCTGGCGATTCCAAAATCTGGCTCAAATGAGTGGCTGATTCTTTTCTCGGAGCCTAGTTCGCAAGCGTTTACACTCTTGGCAACTGGATTGCCGACTTCCGATCGCTTCGAGACTCGGACTTGTGTCGGGACGGTGATGCAGTATCGTCGTGAGTGCCTGTTAAAGATGACAGATCCGTGCCTCCGAAAAGCGATCGAATGCTACTTGACTCACCTTTCACGATCCCCTGAACTGACGTGGATTGACTATTTCGACTGTGTCCGAGACTGAGTAATCGTGCTGCTTTGGCGCAGGCCCGGTGTGGCAAGCACGACATATACGGAGGGAATATGAAAGAGTGATCATTGGAAGTCGTGTTTAGAGGCGATTCTCACATCTAATTCGCCTGAATCCAAGCCAACTATTTCAGCGGTTCGAACTTCCATTCCGGCAGATCTCGCACCGACTTCATCGCCTCTTCCGACGCGCCGAATTTCCAATACTCGTAGAACGGGCCCAGGTTCTTGTTCGTCGCTTTCGACATCCGTACCAGCCACTGATCTTTCTTTTCCTGCAGTGTTTTCGGCTTCTGATTATCCGGGAGATCGCGATATTCAGCAAAGACCTTCATGTACGGCTGCCAGCCGACGGCTCGATAGAGTTGAATATAAGGCATGAGCTGTGGAAATGGGCCATCCAGTTTTCCTTTCTGTTCAAACTCGCGAATCATCTTCTGCAGGTGGTCGGGTTGAATCGCTTCGTGATGAGGTGCACCGGGATTCAGCGTGTCGAGCAGATACATCGAGAATAGGTTGACCGTCACTTCGCCCAAACCATCCCAGGTCCATTCCGGACGCTGGTGATTGTGGCCGAGTTCATGATAGTAGCCCCAGTTTCCTTTGGTACTGAGCGTCTTCAAGTCCAGCAGTTCGCGAGTCGTCGAGATTGGCCCCATGATGGGATAGCCCGCATGCAGATAACCGGCCGAGATCTGTGCATCCAGCACGATCCGCTCGGGCGAAGATCGCTCAGTCGAGATCGTGGCAAGGTCCGCGCACGCATCCAGCACGCGATCCCAGTACTCCATCAACCCTTCCGGATCTTCGTAGTCGCGAATCGCTTCCGACTGAATCGTGATGATCAGCTTGTCCGATCCAATCTCGGCCCAGGGTCCGGGGCGAGCTCGAATCGTCTTCCACTCGGTATTCGTCGTCTTGCCTCGCACAAACCGCGGGGCAGGAATGCCGCCGCTGATCTTGGCTTCGAACTCACCGACGGCACATTCCTTCGGCACATCGATATAGATCAGCCCCCCGAACCCCGACGTGGCCTTGGTCGAAGGAGCGGTGATCAGAAAACTGCGAGCGATCTCGGGGGCCCGTTTCCATTCGTCTTTCGACCACAGCACATCCGTATGACAGCCAATGCGGATGCTGATCTTTTTGTTGACCGCCTTCGGTGGCACGGTGACTTCAATAATGGAGCCCGGTCGAGCGTACAGGCCCGTGCTGTGCCAGCGAGGCCGCTTGGTATCGACGTGAATCTTCTCCTCAACCGGCTTCGCCGATTCTGGTGGCACGCCGGGAAATGTGGTCGCCAACGGACTGGCGACGGGACTGTCAGCAGAAGATTGCAGAGCCTGACCGGTTTCCATTCCCACGTACAGCCGAGCGAACACGTCCGCTTCCTTCAAGGCCTTCGCCGGGCCGGGGCTTGCCTTGCTTCCCCCGAGGGACTCGCAAACTTTCTTCAGTTCTGGAAGGAACAGCTTGTCGTTGCTCGCGATGGCACTGATCGCCAACTCCACGGTCTTGCCGGCCTGCAGTCCCTCGCGGTCCTGCTTGCTGAGCTTGGGATGATCTTTCAGATAGGCCAGCGCAGCAGGAGCCGTGACCAACAGCCCGCCCCCATCCGCCACAGCAATCAGGCCGTCCTGCCCTTTGACCGTGGCCGCGGCCCAACTGATTCCAAAGGGGCGGGCCAGTTGATTCCCCGCGAAATCGCGAACCAGATTCTCACCCGGCTGCGCGTCATAGCCACTCCAGATCCAAGCGGCGTCGGCCATTATCAAGCCGCCGCCGCGCTTCAAGAAATCGACAATCTTGGAGACATCTCGCTTCTGAATCTTCGAAGGCCGCGCGAGCAACACGTCGCAACTGCCGAGCGATTCGCCAAGTTGTGCCGCCGCGACACTCTGAGTCCGATAGCCATTCTTCGCCAGCGCTTCCGCCAGCGGCTTGTTGTCGAGCAGCACCAGCCGAAGTGGCTTGGTCTGCTTGGGCTGAACGTGTCCGACCCACAGCAGCAGGTTGTTCATCAGGCGACCCGTCTCGGCCTCTTTCATCACATCAACCGAGAGATAACCCGGGTGACCCGCACAAACGATTCGGCCCTTACCCGAACTGCCGACGGCAACGACGGCTGCGAATTCGCCATCCTCCAGCGGAGCGGCCGCGATCGTGAACGCATCCGGCCCATAAACGCTTAACGCACCAACCAGCCCTGGCAGCTTGATCTGGCTCACTCCTTCCCGCAGTTCTGCAGGAAGATCGGTTGTGGCCGGGAATGCTTGTTGAGGAATCGCCGCACAGATGACTAACGCGACCAACCACCGGATCAACATCGCACGAAGTCTCTCAATCAGAACTCGTCAAAATGACGGGGACACGACTGCGCGCCGGGATGCAATCCCCTTCGCACGAAGTCCCCTCTCGGTTCTAGCCCGCAATCGGCTGTTGATCAAGTTGATATCGCGGAACGCCAGGCAACGTTACGGAAAACTCTGTTTGCCATTTCGTCGCACTGGCTTTGGTTGCAAAGTCCCGGCGTGCCGATGCAAAGTCGCAGCCCAACCGCGACAACGTCCCCTATTTTGCGGGCAAAATCGCGCACGCTATTTAGCCATCTGCTTCCAGACATCCCCCGAAAATAGGTCAATCATTTTGGCCAGTCCGGCTGCTACAAATTCTTCGCCTGTGACGAATCGGCCGGGATTACTCCAGGTGCGAATCACGTCGGGCGAGCAATCAAACATGCGGGAGAGCAGGGCGTCGTGATCGGCTTCCATCACACGAAAGTGCCGCGCCCATTCCGCTGCTTCTTCGATCCGCACCTGCTCTTCACTTTGCCAGCGAATCGGATGAAACAGCAGCGATGTATGCGGAGTGACGTATCGCTCGACGCAGGCCGCGAACGGCATCAGCGCCGCCGAACTGCATTCGCCGGCCACAACACCAACTGCTTTCAGCCCGCGCAGCCGAATCAGGCTGGCCAGTGCCAGGCCCACATACGCGCTGCCGCCGCTGGAATCGAAGAAGATCGTTCCGCGCGAATTTCGGGGCAGGTCGAGCAACTTCTCATGAAGCTGCCCATCTTTGTCGACCAGCTCGCCACTGATCACGATCTCCCAGTGACGTGCGTCCAGGTCATAGTCCGAAGGCCGTCGGCCGCTTTGAACAGGTGGGTACGGCCGCAGGGGATGCGGGATCGGTTTGGCTTCTTTCTTTTTTCCGCGTTGCGGAACACCTCGTGGCATAAATTGTCCTTGTCTCAGCTTCTCGTCGAGCGCATTGGCACGAGGTTCTGTGCAAAAGAACATCGGCTCCGTTCGCTTTTATCCACCGGGACACTCGACTGCAAGAAACCGATGCCGGTACGATTGTTTGCCGATTCCCGAGTGCGTTGTCAGCACTTCAAGTTTGGGTCGGGTGGCCGGGGTTGGACTGAGGCTTTGCGAAGGAAACCCCGGGGTTTCGCCCAAAGCGGCTCCAACCCCGGCCACCCGAAGATCTAGATTGGACAACGCACGAGACCCACCTGCCTTCTCTGCCCACCACAGGAGATGCTCCATGACACGTCTGCTGCCGACCTTGATGATTCTCCTGGCCAGCAGTGCCGCTCTCTGGTCGAACGCGGTCCACGCTCAATCGACCGACAAGGTCACCTTCAAAGAGGCTGACGGCGGGCTAGCGGTGATGATCGGCAGTGAGAACTTTACATTCCTGCATACTGGCCCCGAATGGGCGAAGCCGTTCCTGTCGCCCGTTCATGCGGCTGGCGGAGCGGTGGTGACTCGGCCGCTGAGTGATCCGAAAGACAAAGATCATCCTCATCACAAGGGAATCTGGTTCTCGGTCGATGAAGTCAACGAGGTGAAGTTCTGGGCCGAATCGGGCAAGATCCTGAATGTCAAAGTGGAAGCAATCGACGGCAATCCGGCTCAGATCAAGCTGAAGAATCACTGGCTCGGCAAAGACGAACTTCCAATTCTGATCGAAACCACGACGATCTCGATCTTTCCATCGCGACTCGTGATCTACGACGCGACGTTAACTTCGAGCGGCGAGAAGGTGACGTTCGATGATACGAAGGAAGGCCTGTTCGGTATTCGAGTCGCCACCACGATGCGAGAAGTCGTCGGCGGCATCGTCACAAACGCCGAAGGAAAAAAGGGAACCAAGGAATGCTGGGGCCAGCGGTCCAAGTGGGTTGATTACTCGGGTCCGGTCGACGGCAAGATCTACGGCGTGGCGATCATGGATCATCCGACGAACTTTCGTCCGTCACGCTACCACGTCCGTGATTACGGCTTGTTCTCGATCAGCCCATTCGGTGAAGGGGCCTATCAGAACGACAAAGCCCTCGCGCAACCGTTCGTACTCGAACCGGGCAAGTCCGCTCGACTACGTTATGGCCTGCAGATTCACACCGGCGATGCCGCTGCCGGCAACATCCCCGCCGCCTACGAAAAATTCCTCGAAGCGACGAAGTAGCTTTTCCGTTGGGTGCCGTCGGGTGGCACTGGCGGCGGCTTTGAGCCGCCAGTGTTCTTCACGAAGGGACGAATAGCCCGCATTGCGTGTTGAGGCTGATTGTCACACAGCCTCCTGTCGCGGAAACAGCTTTTTCACTGATGAGATGCCATGTTTCGATCGGTCCTCCTGTCGTCAGCTTGCCTGATCATGATTCTGTCGGTGACGACTTTTGCTCAAGGGACCAAGTCCGACTACGAGCGATCCGCGAAACTGCAGGAGCGAACGCGGAGCAAAGTCTCGCATTCCAAAGTTGAACCACACTGGTTCGGAACCGACAGGAATCGATTCTGGTATCGCCGCGAGCTGACCGCGAAAACTCATGAGTTCATCGAGATCGATGCCACACGAGGCTCGCGGCAGCCACTCGCAGACGCAGAGCTTCTGAAGACTGATAACGCACAACCTTCTGAGCGACCACGTCGCCCGCGATCGCGCGGCGAAGAATCGCCTGACGGACAGAAATCGGTCGTGATTCGCAATCACAATCTGGTGCTGCGATCCAAGCAATCCGGCAAGGAAGTGACTCTCAGCACAGACGGCACCGCCGATGATTCCTACGAAGCAGGCGTCGTCTGGTCACCCGACTCCTTACACTTCGTCGCCTTGAAGACCCGCAAGCCCGAGACGCACACGGTCTATCTGGTCGAGTCGTCTCCGAAAGACCAGTTGCAGCCGAAGCTGCATTCGTTCGACTATTTGAAGCCGGGCGATCGAATCGCTCATCCCCGAGTCTGTCTGTTCGATGTCCCCATCGAATCGGAAGAAGTGGCGTCGGCCACCAGCCCGAGTAACCTGCCTCACGCCATCAACGACCAGTTGTTCCCGAATCCATGGAGTATCGACGAGATCCGCTGGGCGAGCGATTCCAGTCGCTTCACGTTCGCCTACAACCAGCGTGGTCACCAGGTTCTGCGGATCATTGCGGTCGACGCGTCGACTCGCGCGGCGGTGCCGATCATCAATGAGGAAAGCCCGACGTTTATCGACTACGCCGGAAAGCGATTTGTGGACTACATCGACGACGCTCAAGAAATCATCTGGATGTCCGAGCGAAGCGGCTGGAACCACTTGTACCTGTACGATGCCGCGACCGGCAACGTGAAGAACCCGATCACTCAAGGGGAGTGGGTGGTTCGCGGAGTCGATCATGTCGACGAAGAACATCGCCAGATCACGTTCAAAGCCAGCGGAGTCTTCGCCGGTCAAGATCCGTACTACATTCACGTCGGACGCATCAACTTCGACGGCAGCGGGCTGACGTGGCTCACCGCGGGTGATGGGAATCACAGCGTCGATTTCTCACCCGACCGGAAATACCTGATCGATACCTATTCGCGAGTCGACCAGCCGCCAATCATCGAACTACGTAAAGTCGCGGATGGGTCTTTAATCTGCGAAGTCGATCGAGGTGACTGGTCCGATTTGCTGGCCACGGGCTGGAAGGCTCCCGAACGATTCACTGCCAAAGGCCGCGACGGGACTACAGACATCTTCGGAGTAATCTGGCGGCCGACCAACTTTGATGAGTCGAAGAAGTACCCGGTCATCGAGTACATCTACGCCGGCCCACACAGTGCTTTCACTCCCAAGTCATTCGCGGCCTACAACGGCGTTCAGGCCATGGCCGAGCTGGGATTCGTCGTCGTCCAGTTGGACGGCATGGGGACATCGCATCGATCCAAAGCGTTTCACGATGTCTGTTGGAAGAATCTCGGTGATTCAGGCTTCCCGGATCGAATCAAGTGG
>DASYEA010000655.1:0-1587 GCA_036499265.1 Schlesneria sp.
GCAGCAGCACACGATAGCCGTGTTTGGTGAAGTATTCGCGCAACGAATCCTGCTGTTTCAAGCGGTTTTCGACGCACAAGACGGTGGGGACAGCGGGGGCTCGCACAATTGGCGCGGGGGGAGCTTCGGTGCTTCGCTCGGGGCCAGCATTTCGGTCCGGCGTGGCGGATCGATCACCGACGATCGGGCGCAGATCCTCGATCAATTCAGTCGGAGTCTGGTAACGAGACTGCGGATGAATCTCCATCAGTCGGTCGATCACCGCCACGACCGCTGGCGGCAATGAAGGATCGACCTGTCGGATCGGGCGAATGTGGCGATAACGCGTCGCCTGCTTTCGCTCGGCGACGTTCTTTGTGGGGGGATAAGGTGGGACGCCGGTCAACAATTCGTAGACCAGGGCACCCAGGAAGTACAAATCGCTGCGGGGATCGTTATCGGGAGCGTTCGTGCTGCGTTCGAGTGTGGCGTATTCGACGGCGCGATCGACTTCTTCGGGATCGGATGACGATCCGGTGTCTTGTCCGGCCAAGCCAAAGTCGACCAGCTTGGCGACCCCCTGGGCGCTGAGCAGGACGTTGGTCAGCTTCATGTCGCGATGCGTCAGGCCCAGTTTCAGGGCGTATTCGAGGCCTTCAGCGATGTCCAATAAATACCGCATCGCTTCGTCGGGCGAGAACTTTTTGCGAATCTTCAGCAGTTCGCGAAAATTGCCCCCTTCGACGAATTCCATCGTCATGTAATGCTGATTGCCGTCGCTGCCGACTTCGTAGATCGGCACGATGTTCTTATGCTTCAGCCGTTTTCCCAACTCCCCTTCCCGGCGGAACAGGTTGACGGTGTGCGGATTCTCGGCCCAGCGCTGCCGCAGCATCTTGATGCCGACCATGGCACCGTCTTCGACCGAGCAACCGCGGAAGACGCGAGCAAAACTACCGGACGCATTGCGGTAGAGCAGCTTATAGGGGCCCAGCCGCAAGCCGTCTGACTCGCGTTTCTTGAGCTTGGCGATCTGATACGGCGTCAGCAGATGGCGGCGTTCGCATTCGCCAATCAACGTATCGATGCCGGGCATTTGCCCTTGGATCGCGATCAGACAATCTTCCAGTTGTGCTGCTTCGATGAGCTTGTTTTGAAGCAGGAACGACTGAAATTGAGGCAAAGTGGAAAAAGACATCGGTAGTCAGATGCATCGGCAGGAAGAATGTAATAGTCAGAAACGCTTAGTGCTGGTAGCACTTACGTGTCGCGTTGAAACATGGGTTAGACCAAGCGGCTTTCTGCTCGCGGGACGCCACCGTTAAGGGGGACACGCTCTAGACAGTGACTTCTTTAATGTCGAAGAGGCGGTCTAGTTTCGTGAGTGTCAAAACGTCCTTCACGTCGGGCGAAGGATTGTAGATTTCCAGGCGGTCGACCCGCTGTCGGATCGAGGTGAGCACTCCCAGCATGCCGCTGGGAACCAATTGAACGCCTGTCAGGTCAAACGCCAGGACTTTGCAATGATGTTCGGCAATCAAGTCGAGCAATTGCGTGCGATAGGCCGCGATGCAGACTTCGTCCGGGACATCTCGTCCACCAAATCCG
>DASYEA010000656.1:0-4552 GCA_036499265.1 Schlesneria sp.
TTCGTTTGAAGCGGCGATGAAGAAGAGCGGCAAGACGTTTGGCAAGGCGCCCGCAAAGGCCAAGGGATGACCGACGCCGCCATCCCCGCTCGAATTGGCATCGTCACCGTTTCGGATCGCGCCAGTAGCGGTGAATACGAGGATCGCGGCGGTCCTGCGATCAAGGAGTACCTGGCTGAAGTTGTCACGAGCCCTTTCGAAGCCGTGGCCTGCGTCATTCCGGACGAACAATTGCTGATCGAAGAAACACTCCGCGAACTCAGCCATGATGATCAATGCTGCCTGATCATCACGACGGGGGGGACTGGTCCCGCGTTGCGCGATGTGACGCCGGAAGCGACGGAGGCCGTGTGTCAGAAAATGATGCCCGGATTCGGCGAACTGATGCGGAAGGTTTCGTTGGAAAAGGTGCCGACAGCGATCTTGTCACGGCAGACGGCCGGTATTTGCGGACGGGCTTTGATCGTCAACCTGCCGGGCCAACCGAGAGCGATCAAAGAATGTCTGGATGCTGTCTTTCCTGCGATCCCGTACTGCATTGATTTGCTCGACGGTCCGTATCTGACGACAGACGAATCCAAGATCAAAGCGTTTCGTCCGAAGAAATAGAGCCCATCCCACTTAACTGAGGCATCCCGCGAGCATAGTACCGCTTAGTCTAACCCATGTTTCAACGCGACACTTAAGTGCTCCACGCACTAGTTCCCTCTGCGCCTTCACGCGAATAGACCGCATGTCGATTTCAAGCTCTGATGACCCATTGCAGACCCCCGTTCAATTCGTGCGAGGCGTGGGACCGGCACGAGCAGATCAACTGGCTCGCTTGAACCTGCTCACGGCCGAAAACTTGCTGTTTAATCTTCCGCGCGACGTGTTGGATTTGACCAAAGTCATTCCCGTCTTCGAAATTCAGCCGGATACGGTGCAGACGGTTTGCGGGATCGTGGTGGATCGCGATGCGAAGGAAACGTCGAAGGGAATGAGTATTGTCGCTATCCTGCTGCAATCGGATGGTGGCTTTGTTCGCGGAGTCTGGTTCAATCAGCGGTACATACTACGCAAGTTTGAAATCGGCCAGCGAGTACTGTTTTCGGGAAAGCCCAAGTTCAGCCAACGTCGCTGGGAGTTCTCGCACCCCCATCTGCAGTTTCTGGGTGATGACGAAGACGATGTTTCTGGTGGCATGCTGCCGCGGTACGGACTGACCGAAGGACTACGTCAGCATGACATGCGGCGGGTCATGCGAAACGCCGTTGAAGATTACGCGACTATCGTTCCAGAGTTGCTTCCGGAGAGTTTTCGCGAGAGGGCGGGTGTTCCGGAGATCAAACAGGCGTTGACTCACGTGCATCTGCCCAATTCCATGGAGCAGTATGAGCTGGGACGTCGACGTATCCTGTTCGATGATTTGCTGGAATTTCAGCTTGGACTGGCGATGCGTCGCCGGATGTGGCGGAAGGAGCAACGTGCCACACCGCTGCCCAATACCGCGAAAATCGATGCCCGCATCCGGCGGTTGTTTTCGTTTCGGTTCACAGGAGGGCAGGATCGCGCCCTCTTGGAGATTGTTGCTGATCTTGGGCGTGAACAGGCGATGCACCGTCTGCTGCAGGCCGACGTGGGGGCGGGCAAGACCGCGATCGCCGTCTATGCGATGCTGGTCGCGATCGCGGCGGGTCAGCAAGCGGCGCTCATGGCACCGACCGAAGTTCTCGCACAGCAGCACTGGCAAACGATCGACTCGTTGATGGAGGGGAGTCGCGTCGAACGCCGGTTGCTGACGGGGCAACTGACGGCGGCGGTTCGTCGTGAAACGCTGGAAGGAATCGCCAGCGGCAAGGTTCAGATGGTGATCGGAACGCAGGCGTTGATTCAAAGCGGCGTGAAATTCCCGTCGCTGGGCTTAGTCATTATCGATGAACAGCACAAGTTCGGCGTGATGCAGCGGTCGAAGTTTTCTGAGGGAGACGTCGCTCCGCACGTGCTGGTGATGACCGCCACGCCGATCCCGCGCAGCTTGTGTTTGACTCAGTTCGGTGACCTGGACCTGACAGTGATCGATGAACTGCCGCCGGGACGACAGCGCGTTGTCACCAGTCGAATTGTGGGTCCACAGGCCGCTCGTAAAGTCTGGGATTTTGTGCGTGAGCGACTGCGAGAAGGTCGACAGGTATACCTCGTCTGCCCGCGCGTGGAAGAAGATGCTTCGATGCCAATCGGAACCGATACCTCGATCAGCGCCGAGGCGGTGTTTCGCGACGTATCCGCCGGTGAGTTGAAAGATTTCAAAGTTGGACTGGTGCATGGCCAGCAACCTCGCGAAGAGCGAGCCGCGACGATGGCGGCATTCCGAAATGGCGACGTGCAGGCTCTAGTCGCCACAACCGTGATCGAAGTGGGGGTCGATGTTCCGAATGCGACGCTGATGATCGTGCATCAGGCTGAGCGATTCGGTCTATCTCAACTGCACCAGCTACGTGGCCGCATCGGTCGCGGTCGCTTCCAGGGATACTGCTTCCTGTTCAGCGACTCATCCACGCCGGAGGCGACGGCTCGGCTAACCGCGATGGAGAAGACATCCGACGGCTTCCAGATCGCCGAAGTCGACTTCGAACTGCGCGGGCCGGGCGATGTGCTGGGGACTCGTCAGAGCGGCTCGTTGCCATTACGAGTGGCCGACCTGATTCGTGATAAGGCCCTGCTGGAAGAAGCTCGCGTCGCCGCATTCAACCTCGTCGAATCGGGTGAATTCGATCAACCGGAATTTGCCCCGCTCAAAATTCGCGTGCTCGAACGGTTCGCACAACTCATGGATTTGCAGCAGACCGGTTAGAGTGGACTGCTGATAGAATGACACTCAAGGAAGAATCGATGCCTGCTGATAACGACGCCGCACCCACGAATCGAATCAATTTTGCAATCAGTGCCGTCATCCGGGGTCGCCGAACGATTGGCAGTTTTCGTCCCGATGTTCCGCCAAAGGACATCGTGTTAGAAGCGTTGGACCTGGCTCGCTGGGCTCCCAACCACAAGAAGACCGAACCATGGCATGCGATTCTGCTGGGCCCCGAAACGGCCAAAGCGGTAGTCGCTTTGAACGCCAAAATCATCACCGCCGCCAAAAGTGCCGCTGAAGCCGAATCCAAAACCAAGAAGTGGGCTCAGGTCCCCGGTTGGATCGTGATCACCTGCGATCAGGCCGCCGATCCACTTCGCCGCGAAGAAGACTATGCCGCTTGCTGCTGTGCGATCCAGAATCTGCAACTCGCACTCTGGTCGGCCGGAATCGGCACCAAATGGTCGACCGGCGACGTGACGCGCCACCCAGATTTCTACCATCTGCTGGGGATCGATTCGTCACAGCAATCGGTCGTCGGCCTGATCTGGTACGGCTATCCGGCAGTTGTCCCGGAACAGACACGAGGACCAATCGAGAAGTTCCTGCGAGAGATGCCTTGATCCAGAGGTATCGGCTCAATCCCGATTGACCAAACTGCCGCATTTGACTACACCCCGGCGTATCTTGCCCGGTTCATGAACTGGGTGAATCCATGCGGGGCATGTCATGAATTGGCGTCTGGTTGGATCGGGATTCGTCTGTTTCACGTTAGTACTTTGCGCCGCGGCCAGTCTTGCTGGCGAAGTTCCGACGGACGACGCGAGTAACGCCAAGTCTCACTTGAATGAACCCGGCGATCCATCCGTCGTTTCATCGATCGATCGCATGAAGCGCCGTCTGACCGAGGGACAGGTCACTGACCGAATTCTGTTGAGTATAAAGGTCATTGAAGTAGAGCCAGAACAGCTCATCGATTTCATCACGCCATTATCCGAATTGTATCAGCTTCGCTGGGGAGCATGGTTCGATGAACCCCGTCAAGTCACTAACAGGCTCACATGGTTTGGGTTATGGGACGCAGATGAACTGCAGCAGTTGACGAGTCATGCAGAGGCCCTCTCCTGGTCTTCACCTGCGCTGACTTTGGTCGCAGGTTGTGAAACACGGTACCACCTTGGTGGCAGCTTCCCTGTCCAGCGAATGTCTGACGACGGAGTACCCCACCCTTCGAATGAATCCTACGGGCGGTCTATCGTCGCCACCGGTACAATTAGCAATCTCAATCGAATCCATCTCGTGGTCGCAAGTGAAGTCAGCGACCAGACGACATCAAAAAGAGTTGCATCGACTGGCAATAAACGGCGAATTGATGCCGCGTTTGAACTGAATCACGGCGAAACAAGAGTCTTCGGTCGCAAGGTCGTCTCCACGTCGGGCAGAGAAACCTATCAACTCATGCAGGCAACCGCCTGGCTGAAACCATTTGAGGTTCCCCTCGACCCAGAAACGATTCCGGTTTCGGCAGCAGAGGAACTTTCCACTCCTGAGAAAGACGTCGCTGAGTTCAATGCGACCCGCGCCACGCGGAGCGATATCGCGACTCGGATCGACAAGACAAGTGTGCCAGCGGCCTCCTCGCAACCGGTCAACAAGGCAGCAGACGATTCTGTATTCGCTCGGCAGATGCAGCGAATTGATCGCAACAACGTCGCT
>DASYEA010000657.1:0-2360 GCA_036499265.1 Schlesneria sp.
AGTTCTTGAGGCGTGTGAGCTGTTCACGCGACATAAGCTGCTGGCTTTTCCCGTCGTGGACCAGGACTTCAAAGTCCTCGGTGCGATCGATGTCGATCTGTACACGGAAGAAATCCAGGCGATCGACCGACGGCAGGACAGCGACGATCTGTTTCAACTGATCGGCGTTCACCTTTCCGGAGCCGCCCAGAACAACGCTCGATTAGCCTTCGTCGGCCGCTTTCCCTGGCTGCTATGCAATGTCCTGGGCGGGATGTTGTCGGCGTTGATTGCGGATGCCTATCAGGACATTTCGACGTTGGCCGTGGTGGCACCTTTTATTGCATTGGTGACCGCACTGGCGGAGAGCGTCAGCATTCAATCTGTCAGCCTGGCTCTGCAAGCTCTGCACGGTCAGTCGCCTAAAGGAACATTTGCCAGACACCTGCGCATGGAACTGATGGTCGGACTGCTGCTCGGTGGCGCATGTGGCTTGGTCGTTGGGATCGTGGCCTGGCTCTGGAAAGGGAGCGTGATTGTGGCCCTCAGCCTGATGCTTGGAATCGTGGGCGGGGTCGTGATGTCGGCCGGAGTAGGCTTGAGTATGCCATTCATGCTGAAGCTGTTTCGCCGCGACCCACAGCTCGCTTCGGGACCGATCGCGCTGGCGCTCAGCGATGTCGTCACGCTGCTTTGTTACTTCAATCTTGGACGTTGGCTGCTGGGATAGATTTGTCTAATTGGCCTGCAGCGCAAAGCCGCTTTAGAGTAGAAGGCACACTCCGTGTGCCGATTTCGTATCTGCAAGCCGAATCTCGCACGTCATTTAGCAGACTCTCGTCATTCGGAGAATGCCTGTTACTTTGCCGAGATCGCCGGATCGAGCAGGATCTGGCTGGCAGCCTTTCCTGTGACTCCCTTCAACTCGATACCCAGCAGCCGAGCGATCGTTGGTGCGACATCAATGTTCTCGATCTTTTCCAACGTCACACCGGGTTGAATGCCGACTCCGGTGGCGATGAACGTGGCGTTCATTTTCGGGTTCGTTGACAAAAAACCGTGCGTTCCCAAGGTTGTTTCGCTAATGGTCACCGCCTCGTCGTCAGCGGCGTTGGCATTGATTCCGTATCCATCCTTGGCGACCAGGATCAAATCGGCCATTTGTGCGTAGTTCTTCGGATGCGGCAACCCATACGTCGCAAAATCGTCAGGGGTCAGGATGGCAGCGATTCCTTCGTGTTCGCGAAACAAGTCGATGACTTTTTTCCGGTCTTCTTCAATCTTGTCGGGCACTGTTAAATAGACCATGCCGATCCCGCCTTCGGGGACGACCTGAGCGCGAGCCGTCGCGATTTGCGTTCCTTCCACCGTCAGCATTCCCGCCTGCCGCAACGCCACATTCGGCTGCAGCGTCTTGGGGATGAACATGAATCCGTGGTCCGAGACGATCAAGATCGTTGTCTGATCTCGAATGCCCGCTTCGTCAATCGCACTCACGACATCTTTCACGAGCGTGTCAGCGAACGCCACGGCGGTGTAGCCGGCTGACGTTTGTGGTCCATAACGATGATGAGTCGAATCGAGGTTGAGCGGATGGAACAGCACCAGGTTTGGCTTTCGCTGGCGAATCACATGACAGACTGCTTGTGTCCAAACGCGATCTCGTACCGTCCCCGACAGCTTCGAGAAGTTCTGGATGTCTGCGTCGGAAACGATGCCCTCCGCCTTCAATTCGGCGATGAGGCGCGGGGTCGTATGCTCGAACGACTCAGGAACATCGGGAAAGTTATCCGCGATGGCGGGGGTGTTGCGAGTGCAGGGCCAGTTGATGGCCGCTGTCGTCAGCCCTTGCTCGTGCATGACCTCGTAGATTGTCGGAGCATGCACAAGATCAGACTTGTCTTTTCGCCCATTCACTTTGACTGGCAGCCCCAGACCCGATCTTTCGAGTACGCCATTGAACAGGACTCCGTGCCCTTCCGGACGGAGACCGGTTGTCAGCGACGTATGATTCGGCCAGGTCACTGAGGGATTGGAGACCGTCATCCCCCGGGCACGGCTTCCTTTCGCCGCCAGACCTCGAATCGTCGGCATCGACGCATTCGCGTCATCGAACAGATAGGCCGGCAAACCGTCGATACAAATGACAACGACATGCCGATCCTTTGGCTCCACTGCGATCGCCGTGGAAGCCAATAGAAGACAGAACGCGCAACCGAGACCTGAACGCAACATTAAAGACTCCCGCTTTGACGTTAAGAGAATGATGGAAGTGATCATCTTTCCCGTAACGCAAGATTGTCAAGCAATCGAGAGTCGTTCGTCTGCTTAAGATCGTCTGTACACCAAATCAGGATCGAGACTTCGGCGCTCTATGAATT
>DASYEA010000658.1:0-5233 GCA_036499265.1 Schlesneria sp.
CGACAAGAGCTGCAAGTATTCGATGTATTGCTTGCGGTATCTGGTCGCCAGGAACCAATGGATGCTCCACGCATGCGCATACGCTTCGCCAGCCAAGACATCACCGCGAAACGCGCGGTCATTCGCGACGACTTCGTCCCAATTGACTGTTCGTGCACGCATGGCACCGCGAGCGTAGCGGGTATTCAATTTCAGTGGCCCCGAGTTGATTTTCTCACCCGTTCCTTCGAATCCGGTGGCGATCCCTTCGTTAAACCAAGCAGGGGAAGGAGAGAGCCGTTGCAGAACGCCGCGATTATAAACCTGCTGATGGATCGCTTCGTGGAGTGGCGTTTCGAACGTGTGACATTCGCTCATCCGGATCACCAGGTGGTTCGTCAGCATGCTGTAGTAGCCGAGAATATTCTGGGCCGACAACCCGCGTCCCCCGGTCTGTTCGGCCGTGAACTTAATGAAGTCGTCATCGGTTTCGAAGATCAGCAGCACGAGTGGATAGCGTGGTTTGACGATCTCGATCTTCAGATCATCCACAAAGTCGAGAAAGACTTTCTCAACGAGCGTCATAAACCTCGCTGCCTTCTTCAGCATGGCCGCCGCTTTGGCGTCGTACTGTTTTGGCAACGGCTCGGCGAGGACCAGCCCGATCACATAAGTGGAATCCGAGTGACCTCGAAACCGATCCTTGCCAAATCGCTCCGTGAGGCGTTCCAGCATCTCGGCACAGGAAATCGGCGTTGGATCGGGCCCCGGAACCCTTTGGAGGATCTGATCCTGAGGAACCACCTCGATCCGGCCATCGGTCCGTTCGAGCGCCATCACTCCCTGGCCTTCTCCAATCAGCCGCGCTTCTACGGTCACCTTGTTGCCGTCGTCTTCCTTTACCGTAAAGCTATCGGCAGATGCGGGGGGACTGACCGCCAGAATCAATAGGCCGGCCAGCAACATCGCAATGGTTGGGCGGGAAGGCGGAAGGGACGTGACCATGAACGACTCCATACGGCAATCTCGTTGGTCTCAGGAATTGTCATCGAAGCAAGGACGATCGGCTAGTCTGAATTCACAGGATCAGCGCGGAATCTCTTCGCGGCACCTGACTAGCTTACGCAATTCCTTCATCTCGCGCCTGAAATACCGGTAAGCGAAGACGCCAGCGGATCGCCGCCAATCGCAACACGAGCGTGACGGATGTTCCAAATACCAGGTTGAACCAATGGCCAGGCCAGATGGCCGCGGCCCCGATATACGCCATGCTGCCGATGAACGCAGCCGTCGCATAAAGGTAGATCTGTGGGCGAAAAACAAGTGGCATTTCACCGAGCAGGACATCGCGGAAGATCCCGCCTGCCACGCCGGTCATCACTCCGAACAGGACGCAGATCGTTCCTGGCTGATGCAGACTGAAGGTCTTATGAGTTCCGACCAGGGCCACGAATGCCAGGAAAAAAGCATCAGTGACCAAGAATGATCGCGAGGAAGGATCAAGAAATCTTCCCAGATAGATTGTCAGCGTCACGGAAACGATGGCCGAAACCAGGAATGAATGATCGGCCACCCAGAAGACCGGAACATCCAGCAGCACATCGCGCAGCGATCCGCCGCCCGCCGCCGTGACCAACCCCAGAACCACCACACCGAACCAGTCTATTCCCTTGCCACGCGCGGCCAAAGCTCCGGTAGCAGCACCAAACACGACGGCCAGATGTTCCAGAACGTATCGCACAGGAGTCCTAAGTTTCGAGATCTACTTTGCCGATCAGCCACGGCAAACACAGTCGGCGTTGTATCCGGCATCAGCCGTAAGTCAATCCCGAGCGATTTCGCAGACCTACTCAGGTGAGTCGCGCTACGTCAGCACGCCGATAACTTCGTTTTCATTCACTGCACTATGCTCCAGTAGATTTGAATGTCGTCTGCGTGCTGACGCAGCGCGGCTCAGCAAAGTCAAAACAGGGTCGCTTCGGCCTGTCACGTCTCGACGATTGCAACCGCGGCCGTTGTCTGCGACAACTCCATCAAATCTTCAAAGCCAACGCGGAGGCCACGTATGCATACGCTTCTTCTTTCCTGCCTGCTTCTGGCATCACCCGACGCTATCCCCCAGGGGAAGTCGACCATCGACTTGCCCTTCGAAAAGGTGACGCTCAGGCTCTACGCCTATAAACCGGCGAATTTTCAAAATGGGCCGATGCTGATGGTCTTTCATGGGATCCTGCGGAACGCGGAAGAGTACCGCGATCACGCGGTAGAGATGGGCGATCGATTCGGCGCACTCATCATCTGCCCCTTGTTTGAAGAGAAGATCTTCCCAATCCCGAAATACCAGTTCGGCGGAATCGTTGACGACGAAGGCCACGCCGTTCCGGCCAAGGATCGGACTGGCGAATACGTCAATCGGATCGCGAAAGAGATTCGGCGGCGCGAAGGACGAGCCGACATGCCATATGCTCTGATCGGGCATTCGGGTGGCGGTCAGTTTTTGGGTCGACTCGCCGCGTTCGTGCAAACGGACGCTCAACGAATCGTCGTCTCGAATCCGAGCAGTTACACGTTACCGACAGACAAGCAACCGTTTCCATTCGGCTTCGGTGGACTGCCCGCCGAACTCCAGAACGATGAGGTTTACAAAGCGTATCTCGGTCAACCAGTGACTCTGTACGTGGGATCCAAGGACATCGTTCGTGACGAGTACTTTGACGCCTCCAAACTGGCCGAGGTCCAGGGTGACACTCGGTTCGCTCGCGCGAAATATGCGTATGAATTCGCGAAGAATATCGCTCAAGAGAAGGGTTGGCCCTTCAATTGGAAACTACTGATCGCGGAAGGGATCGAACACGATCACGAAAAGATGTTTAACAGCCCGGACTGCGCGATTGCACTCGGTTGGAAGCCGAAAGAGAAATAGCTCTTCGTAGGTTATGCTTTAGCATATCGCGATCGAAGGAGAGTTATGCTGAAGCATAACCTACGACTACGAAGCCATGGCGTCCGCCGACGATACTGTCTGTACCGGTAGCTTCTGCAAAGCCCCTCTGACCCACAGACCTGCGCCGAGCGTTCCAGCGCCGCTGATCGTCACGATCAGGAGCGCCGGCCAGTTCCCGTGACTCCACGACTGGTTGCCAATTGTAATGGAATATGCGAGCAGTGCCAGCAGCGGAACCGTCTGCGGCCACACTGCCTCTTTCATGATTCGACGCAAGCTGATCTGTAGACGGTTTAGGGCATACGGCACCAGAACGCAGAGTTCGACCAGCACCACCGGGATTGTGGTTCCCCAGGCAACTCCTTCGATGCCGTACCATCGGCACAGCAGGATGCTGAGACCCAGGTTGCTGATCGCTTCGCCCAGATAAATGAAGGCGGGGACTCGAACGTTTCCGCTGCCGAAGAGGAATGCTCGCAAGATCCCGCAGGGAAGGGCGACCAGTTGAGCTCCCAGTAGCACCATCAGAATGCGGTGAGACTGCGCCAGATCCGCGTCAGTCAATTTCGAACCAACCCACAGTCGCAAGACATCTCCCGCGAAGAACCACGCCCCGATAAACGCCGCGCTGGTCAGCAACAGCACAATCCCCAGCGTCTTGATGAGGAAGCGATTGCGCTTAACTCGGTCGGCTTCACTTTGCAACGCCCCCGCCGTCGGCATGCAGATGTGAGCAATCTTGTCGATCGGCTGCTTGGCGAACTGAGTCAGTCGTAGACCAAAGTAATAGGGAACGATCGCTTCCTTGCCCAGGAGCAGACCGATCGTGATCGTATCCGTCGCATTGATCAACTGACTCGCAACCACGCCGACGAATGCCATCGAACTGAAGTGACCGCATTCACGCATGACATCGCGACTAAGCAGCGACGGACCCACCGCCAGCGTTGGCAGGATTCGCCGAGCCAGCACGATGTACGACAGGTTCTCGCCCAGAGCCACGATGAAGTAGATCGAGGCAATCGTCACCAGCCCGTAACGGTCGCTGAGAAATAAGACAAACAACACGAGACGCACGAGATCGAACGAGAATCCGATACCGCGTTCCAAGTCGAACCGACGCAAGCCGTGCAGCACGCCGCCAAAGACGCTGCCCGCCATTCCGACTGCCACATTGACCCCAAGGATCAGGATCGTGATGCGGGCTTCCAGCAGGTCCTCGCCGACCCAGCCACCCCACCAGCCCGCGGTGAGACACAAGCCACAGGCGAATAGGAATGCGATCGCACCCATCCCCAGGTAAATCGTCAGCACCAGCGTCACAATCTGATTGACGCGGTGCGTGTCTCCTTCCGAGTGATACTTGGCGACATAGCGCGAGATCGTTTCGCCCAGCCCGCAATAGAGCAGGGCGGAATAGCTGGCGATGGAATTGATCAGCAACCAACTTCCATAAGTCGAAACGCCCAGCACATCCAGCGTGTATCGAGTCAGGAAGAACCCGATCACCAGATTCGAGGCGTGAGTTCCCCAACTGGCAAGGACATTACGTCGAACAGAACCGGCAAACGACATGGCGAGGCAACTCGATTTATCAGGCAAGTACTTCAACGACGCGAAGCTGGTCAGCAGATCGAGAGATCATGGTTTGGCAGCGACAATCCACGTCTGTCGCAGGGTTGGTCCCGCAATCTGTTCGACTGTGAACCCGACCTCCTTCAGCGTCTTGGTGAGCCAGGCTCGCGAATGATGGTATCGACGATAGCCCGCTCCGGTCGGCCAACCACGCCAATGCTTGATGCCACAGGAGTAGAGGCATTTCCGAAAGAAGAAGCTCAATCGAGTCTTCAACTTCACCGGTTCCATATTGAGCTGAAAGACGAACTGCCCACCCGAACGCAATAGCTGGAAGGCATCGCGAAAGTAGGTCGTGAGTGCTTCCGCATTGATGTAATAGAAGACCTCATACGAAAAGACGGTGTCACACGCCGTGATTGATGCCGGGCGGAGATGAACTCCGTCGGCCACTTCAAAGCTGACTTCGCTTCGTTCGTTGCGACGCTGAGCCTCCTCGATCAATCGGGGAGCAATATCAACGCCCACCACTCGACCGAAGTGATCAGCAAGTGCAACCGACATCCGTCCGAGCCCGCAACCGACTTCCAAGACACTGCGGTCCTTTCCGCATTTCATTTCTGTCATCTCAATCGCTCGCGCAAGATCGTCGCAGCCGGATTGCAGCACGGTTGTCCAGTTCGCGTCGGCGGAGACCAGCTTGTCCATGCTATGGATGCCGACTTCGTCCAGTGA
>DASYEA010000659.1:0-1735 GCA_036499265.1 Schlesneria sp.
TGCTTGGTGACGGAATAGGCGGCGGATCCAATCTCGGTGAGTAGTCCTGCCGCAGACGCTGTGACGACGAACGCTCCGCCACCCTGCTCCACCATCTTCGGGACCGCGGCGCGGGACAAGTAGACGTGGGCCAGGACATTGACTCGCCACAGCCGATCCCAATCAGCGTCTGGTGTTTCAAAGCCGCCCTTGCTGGTCACGCCCGCGTTGGAGATGACCGCATCGATCCGGCCGTATTCCTGGTGCGTCCGTTCCACAACTGCTTTGACATCTTCTTCGCACGAGACATCGCAGGCGATGGCGATGCCGCCAATCTCGGCCGCGACATCCCGAGCCGCATCCAAGTCTCGGTCGGCGATGACGATCCCTCGAGGGCGCTCCTGTGCGATTCGGCAACAGATGGCTCGACCGATTCCGTTCGCACCGCCGGTTACCAGCACGACACGATCACCGAGTTCCATGGCGAAAACCTTTGACATCGATCCAAAATGCGAAGTGAATGTCAGAACATCCATGACAGGCTGGAACTTGTATCATGGCTGTTCCAGTGCTGAAAGCCTAGATCGAAAACGGATTGAACGTTGATTCAACCGCAAAATCGCGGCTCTTCAGATTGAAGTTCAGGTGGAGAGCCTTGATAGGCGGAGCGGCTTTGTTGGTCGAACCGATCTGGCAATCCGGGTAGATCAGTGGGCTTATAGGTCATGGATTGTCGGTCCAAAACTCAAATCCCGGAAAACTGGACTTGTGTCTGGTCCCCTAGGCCATCAGCATGAAAATATGCTCAAGATCTGTGACACAACACTGCCCCAGTCGCTTCTCAGCTACGTCGCTTTTCGTGTGGCGTTCCGAGAGACGTTTGAACGTTTGTCGCTTCACCGCCGTTCGGCCAACGATGTTGGCGAGGCCTATGGATATCTGGGCGAGATCCCGTTTTTGCGGGAGGTTCCGGCGCAGATTCAACTCGATCTGCTGGCGACGACTTGGCATCGTCACATTGCTCGCGAGACCTATACGGCGGATTTAGTTGACGAAAGTGTCATCTATGCGGTCTGTGAGTCGGCGTCGCAACTGGTAGAGCGAAATCCCGATGTCTTCGTGAATCACATGCGCGGTGGTCCCGTTGACCTGGCGGTGCCTGTTGATTCGTACTTGTCGCGAGAATTGCGGCTGCTGTACCTGGAGCTTCCCAATGACGGCGACTTTTTGCTCGTCAGCCAGTTCCTGGACCTGGACCCGAGCGAGTCTGTCGAGCAGAAGATTGAGATGGGGGTCGACCCTAAACGGCTGGAAGAGTTGTTCGAGATCCTGGGGCGATGGTACGTCTCGCCGCATTTCTCATCGCGTTTGAAAGGCTTGTTGACTGAGGCTGAGCAGACGGCGGTCATGAATATTATTCCGGTCCCCTGCGCGACATCGGCCAAATAGTCCGCAATGCTCCGGCGTGCCACTAGTTGGCCGCATCGGACAACCAGTGCGATTGCCAAGATCAAGCTAATAAAACGCCATCGGTTGCCGCTTTCGCAGATTGTGGTCTGTGCAATCAGCAAGCAGAGGAACTTCATAGTCAAATCGCATCGGCACTGGTTGTCCGAAAGCTGCCAACCAGTGGCACGTTTCTCGTAGTCAGAAGCAGGTTCGATGCTTCGCAGCGTGGCCCCGTTGCCTTTGGCGCAATGGCTCGCGCTGGATTCCCGCTTCCGCGGGAATGGCGAACGAGTGGGCGA
Organism: Schlesneria sp.; assembly: GCA_036499265.1. Taxonomy (GTDB): domain Bacteria; phylum Planctomycetota; class Planctomycetia; order Planctomycetales; family Planctomycetaceae; genus Schlesneria. The sequence goes on from DASYEA010000659.1 coordinate 1,728, forward strand.
AGGCAAGG